>CAYNDN010000080.1:0-13026 GCA_964395075.1 uncultured Lentimicrobiaceae bacterium
GTGATCCAGCCCGAATTTGTCGGATTTCATTTTGTGCAGGTTAGCCAGCTTCTCCCCGAAATCATCCCAAAAGTTTGGTATTTCTGCCGCAGAATCCACATATCCGAGCAGCAAAAAGGCATGCTCGTCGGTTTCGTTCACCAACAAAACTTCGTTCACCGAAAGGATTCCCGGCTCACGAAGCAGTTTTAATCCGTTGGCCTCCTTTGTGAACATTTCCGGGTGCCTGCTGGGGTCATTGTATTTAAGAAAAAATTTACCGTGGGTGGTCTCAAGCCGATAAGCATTATTGATGGAGCCTCCGGAAACAGAAGAAGTATTGTAAATTTCTGCGGATACCTGTTGATTTTGTTCGTTGAAAAATTGAATAATTGCGCTTTTGATGGACTCAGGAATCATCATACAATTTTTTTAAATTGGGTACAAAGATAAAAATACGTGAAGGAATCCTGCACAAGGGAAGAGTTGGATATTAAATGGCTTTGGCCGGATGTCTGCCGGTGAAGCTTCTCAGTAGTTTGTCGAAGCCGTAAAGCAACCCAAGGGCAAGAAATGCCGTAATGGAGATGGAGGTCATTTTAATGCTTGAAAATCCCTGCCTGAAAATTTCAATTATTGAGGTAATCATATTCAGATAGTTTTGTGGATTTTCTGATGAAGGGTCTGTTGCCAGATTGAATAACCCTGAAATATCAAAACTAAAAACCAGGTAGATAACAATGGCCGCCGACACAACCAGGAGGGCTACATTCCTGAAATTAAACCAGGGTTTTGTCTCCGGCTGAGTATCGGAAACTACAGGTTTTGGTAGCTGTGCCATCACTTTTCGTGTAAGATCATCCGGCACTTTTTCCTCACCCTGCAGGTTAACCAGCTTCTTCAAAAAATCGTCTTCAATATGTGTATTGTTTTTATCCATTATGTATGGCTTGCTTTTTCAAGATAACGATTCAAATCATCGTACATTCGCTTTCTGATACGATACAACTTCACTTTCACATTCGATTTTGTATACCCTGTGATTTCGGCAATCTCCTCAATCGTTTTCTCCTTTTTATAAAACAAAATTAGTAACAAATTTTCTTCCTCCGGTAATTTTTCCATCACCTGATTCACTGCTTCAATCTGCTCTTCCCTGTTCAGTTCATTCACCGATCTGGAAATTTTATCAGTGGTGTAATTGTCGATCATCTCATCATCTATGGCCGAAAAAACCGGTTTCTTTTTCCTGCTTTGCGAGATGGCCGCGTTGTAAGCTATCCTATATAGCCAGGTCGAAAATTTGGCATCACCTTTAAAAGAACTCAGTGCCTTGAATGCTTTCAGAAAAACATCCTGTGATACTTCCTCGGCTTCCTCCCTGCTGCGGACAATCTTAACAACGATTGTAAACACCAATTGTTTGTGTTTGTCCACCAATGCAGCATACGCTGAATGATCACCTTTTGCTATCCGTTGGATGTAAAAGCTATCGTCCCTGAATGTCATCTGTTGGTTTTGACGTAATTAATTAACGCTGGTTACAAATATCACAAAAAAATTTGAGGATGTCATTATAGATGTTAACACAATTTGTTGGTTTACTTTTTAGAGATAGCGATGTCATCTCTAAATTTTTTTGTAACCTGCCAAAAATCGCTGCGTCAAACCGGATGAAACGAAAATGATTGTTAAACCATAAAAACAAATTTATCATGGAAGAAGTACTGGTTCCTTTAGGATTTTTCTTTTTCATCTTTGGGATTGTCTGGGTAATTGCTGATAGAAATGTAAAAAAAGCACTTATCCAGCATGGGGCAGATGCCAAGACCCTCAAAATGGACAAAGATTCAAATGGTGCTCTCAAGTTTGGGCTCTTACTCGTTGGCGTTGCACTGGGTATCTTAATCGGGAATTTTGTAGCTGAAGCTACCAGCATGCATGAAGAAACAGCCTACATTTCAATGACTTTCCTTTTTGGAGGTATCGCCCTTTTGGTTTATCACTTTATTATAAAAGGCAAAGCCAAAAGCGGGCAGGATTATTAAATGTGTTGCAACTACAAAAAACAAAAGAGGCTTTAGTGCCTCTTTTTTTATTTGATCAATTATTTTGAATTCCGTAGAGACGACCAATTTGGGCGTCTTAATGTGTCGTTATTATTGAGTTAATGCGCTGTCCCAACGATCCTTCCGGGACGTATCTTTGCCATTCCGGGCCGGAATAACCGCATGATCGAATTATTGTAGTTAATCAAATTAATGTACCTGCGATTTTTCCAATTAACGAAATCTTACTAACGGCATTTTTAAGATGTTGATTCAAAGTAGATAAGCTTGCCCAAAATCTTTAAGAAATATTGATGAAAATTATCATTTTGGGATAAAATCAACGAGGTACGGGTTGAACTATTGCAGGAAAATTAATGCGAAATGGAGAAACAACCTGGTACGGGTTGTGCTATTTTGTTGGTTTATTCTAATTTTTGCGCAACCTTCCGAGAAATCGGAACAGGCTTTACCGGGTTGACAGTCCACAAAGAGAAACCTTTTTACTACAATACCGAAACCTTCCGAAGGATCGGAACAGGCTGTACCGGGTTTTTACCGCCCAGATAAGTCAAAAAAAATAATGCCTCGGGAATTTCCCGAATAACGATTAACGAATAACGGATAACGATTACCCATCTCCTCCTTCCCGCTTCATTTGCTCCATCAAAGTTTTCATCTTAAAGTTGTTGATGTAGGCAAAAATCAGGACGACCACGAGTGCAGCAATGGTATAATACACTAATGTAGGTATGGGCACAGGATCGCCTGCAGCATAAGAGTGGAGTCCTGACAGATAGTAATTCACCCCAAAATAGGTCATCAACACAGAGCTAAATCCAACCACAGCAAGCGAATTAAACACATATCTGCCCATTAAGCCGGGGATGAAATTAAGGTGTATGATAACCGCATACACCAAAATGGTGATCAAAGCCCAGGTTTCCTTGGGGTCCCAGCCCCAGTATCGACCCCAGCTTTCGTTGGCCCAAACACCACCCAGGAATGTACCGATGGTGAGCATGTAGAGGCCAATAGTGATTGTTGCCTCTGAAGTGAGCGAAATTTCCTTTATGGTTAAATTGAAGGATTTCAGGTTGTTCCTATTTTGGAAAATCATCAAAAAGAGGTTGAATAGCCCAAGGATCATCCCCATGCCCAGGAATCCGTAGCTGGAGGTGATGATGGCCACGTGAATGGTGAGCCATACTGATTTAAGCACCGGTACCAGGTTGGTCACTTCAGGATTCATCCAGTTGAGGTGTGCTACAAACAAGGTTAGCGATGAGAGTACTGTTGTAGCCGCCAGCGCAATAGTGGAACGCCTTGCCAGCAGCAGGCCTCCGATCATCGTTGCCCAGGCAATAAAAATCATCGACTCGTATCCGTTGCTCAAAGGCGCATGCCCTGAAATATACCAACGGGCTGCAATACCCAGAGTCTGGAATATAAACATGATGATGATTATCCCTGTGATCACATTCTTCAGGATGCCGATTTTGAATTTTGGATTTACAAGGTTTCCAAAGATGACAAACAAAAACAATAACCCGAGCAAGCCATAATATTTATAAAGCTTTTCGAAAATTTCGAATTTGTTGTACAGAATTTCAATATTTTGTTTGCTCTCCGAAGGTAGAATATCTGCAGCATATTTTTGTTGGTACATGTCGATGCCCAACAGGATTTCATCTGCCAGGCTATAGTCACCGGTTTTGGTAGCCTCCTGCAGGGCTTCAATATACATGGGGATTACGTTTTTAACAAAATTGCTGTCGTTTGCCGACATGCCGGTAACCTTATCAGCCGGGGCGTACCAGGTTTCCTCAGGAGAGTTGGAGTTTGGGAAAAATTGCAAATAGCTGTGGGTGTAGATGAGATAAAAGATGTTAACCTTCTCATCGGCTTTAATTACAGCATGGTCATATTTCGACTGGTCCATACTTTTTTTCTGATGTGCCTGCCGAACTGCCTCACTGATCAGGTAGCTGTTTTCCTGACTAAAGTTAAAGAAATCAGTAAAGGAAGCATAATCACTGCTGATGTTCAGTTGATCTCTCAGGACTTTGTTTTTCACCTTGAGCAATGGCACTGTTTGCCAGGTTTCAGGATCGGCCAAAATACCCAGCACTACCTGGTCGGCATTGAGGCCTTCCAGTTTGCTTTTGCCGGTGAACTTGCGCATGAATTTTCCGGTAAGGGTGTTCATCGGCTCCAGCCTGTTGTTTGGCCCCAACACGATCAACTCTCCAAATTTTTTGGCATGATCTTCATCCACAACATCAACCGTTACCCCATTAATTATTTTTTTCTCCTGTGCCTGAATGTTGCTTATTGGGAAAAAACCCACCAAAATCAGGATCAGGGAAAGCATTTTCATTTTTTCCTTCCTGGTTTTGGTGATCATATTCAGGATGTTTCTAAATCTCGATTTTTTCGAGATCAGGGCATAAATCATCCCGAAAGCCATCAGCGCATAGCCAATGTAGGAAATTATCGTTCCTACGCCGTCGTGGTTCACCGAAAGGACTGTCCCTTTTTCGTCAGTGTCGTAGGATGACTGGTAAAAACGATAACCGCGATAGTTGAGGATATGGTTCATAAAAATTCGGTAGTCAAATTCTTTATCGCGTTCCTTATCAATCAGAGTTACTTCGCTGGCATATGATGACGGGCTGTTTGAACCCGGATAGCGATCCAGAATAAATTCGTTTAGCCGGATGGCAAAAGGAATATCAATTGGAATGGCACCATAACCCAGCCCGATTTTATGCCCGTTTATTTCAGCAATCGTTTTATCACCAACAAGTCCGCGCGCTCCGAGCGTGTATGCATCGGTGGTTTTGTTTCCGTGGGTTATTTCAAAGATCACGGCATCAAAACCCGAGCCCTGCTGAGCATGATTGTTGGAAGGTGCAGGCCACAGATCACCGCTGGGTTCAAAGCTGCGTAGTACAATACGGTTTTCACCAACAGAATAAAGTTGCATGGGTTGGAATGGTAGTTTTTGTCCCGGCTCAATAAAAGTATTTACTTCCGAGCCCATAATGATGATATTGATCGTATCGGTTGACGAAATGAAGAGTGAATCATTTTCAACCGTGAGGTTTACAAGTTTTGGTTGCGACAGGCCATTGTTCAGGCCAATGCTGAAATCGCCCTGCCTTTTTGTTTCGCCATCGCGTAATACCATGGTTTGCCTTCCTGCCGCAGTCATGGCAAACAATGAAACGATCGGGTTTCCTCCTTTAACGGGTGATAACACAAGGCTTGCATTTGGGATAAAACCAACAGTTTCAATCTCAAACTTTCCATCAGGTGTATCAAGTGAAAAATCCGGAGTTTGCCGGGCATAGGAGGAGATCAAAACCTTTTGTTGTTCAGTAAATTGATGGTTTCCTTCATCAAAGGTCGCAGTGAGATAGGTATTGGTTGATACAATCTCCCCGGAAGTTTTGCCTTCGCGGATATGCATCATGCCTTCAAAGCTAATGAAACGGGTAATGGCAGCACCAACTAAAATCACAAAAAAGGAAACGTGAAACAGGAAAAGTGCATATTTTTTGCGCTGCCACATTTTGTTAACCATCAGACTACCAATCAGGTTAACACCCAGCAAACCGAGCAGGATTTCAAACCATACGGCATCATAAATTGCTGCTTTTGCTGCAATGGTTCCAAAATCGTTTTCAACAAAAGTGGCAATGGCTGCTGAAAGTGCAAACATCATCAACAGAACCACGGTGAGTTGCATGGAAAAGAGAGCGTCGAGTATTTTCTTCATAAAAAAAGTCGTGTTAAATATTTAAATATTTCAATGTGTGCCAAAGATACACATCAAAAAGTATTAAGCTAATTTTTGTTAAATTATTGTTGTACTCCAATGCTTATTTAAATTCAGTTTTCTTTACCGACATTGAAATCTAATGTCACATTAAAATTTAATACATCTTTTGTGGAATCTTGTAACGCCCGGATTATTTTGCGCATATAGTTTTGCATCACTAATCATTCTAAAATTAAACAAAATGAAAAATTTAATACTCAAATCACTCACAATTGCTGTTGTTCTGTTTACAGCATTTGCACTCGTACAGTGCAACAAAACTCAGGATGCTTCCACAACCGCATCGCTCAAAGCTTCAAATGCTAGCTATGTTAGCCCGGTAGAACAAGCCATGAACCAGGAAATGGAAACACTGGGCATGGAAGAAATTATCGAATGTATTTACGATTGTATCAACAGTCTGCCTGTTGAAGAACTCTCCGAATCAGAAATTGCCACACTTAATTATGTTCGCGAAGAGGAGTTTCTTGCTCATGATGTGTATGTGGCCATGTATGAATTGTACAATGTTCCGGTTTTCAACAATATTTCCAACAGCGAATTGATCCACTCTACCGCTATCCAGGCCCTTCTCGAAAAATATGATCTTCCTGATCCGGGTGCCGGCCACGTTCATGGTGTTTTTCAGGATCCTGCCATTCAGGCATTATATGATGTACTTCTTGAACAGGGCTCCGCATCGTTTCAGGATGCCCTCATTGTGGGTGCAACCATTGAAGATGTGGACATCTGGGATTTAATGGAACATTTGGAACATGACGTGGACAATGCAGACATTACCTATGCCCTTGAGCAGCTTTACCGTGGTTCGAGAAACCACATGAGGGCATTCACTGCTCATCTTACATTTCAGGGTATGACTTACACACCTCAGTACATTACCCAGGAATTGTATGACGAAATCATAAATTCGGGCTGGGAAGTTGGCAACGGCTTTTGCGTATGCAATTCCGGGGTTAGTGATGCTAATGAGGATATGAGATCAGAATAAATTTTTCATTGTTAATTAACTTTGTTCAAAGGGCATTTCGCAGTAAAGTGGTGCCCATTTTTTTCTTACAATTCCTTGTAAAACACATTACCTTTGCAGCGTTGTGGGTGCAAAAAAACTGAAGTTTTCAGGTTAAAGATGAATAACCCTGATCAAAAAAATAAAGTGAAATGTTAGATAAAATCATTGATTTTAGCGTAAACAATAAACTCATCATCATATTATTTACGCTTGCCATTGCTGCATTTGGACTCTACGCTGCCTTAAACATTTCCATTGGTTCGGTACCCGATATTACCAACAATCAGATCCAGGTAATTACAACATCCGGCAACTTATCCACCCCTGAAATTGAGCAGTTTATTACCACTCCGGTTGAAATGGAGATGGCCAACCTGCCGGGCGTTAAAGAAATCCGCTCGGTTTCTAAATATGGAATTTCGGTGGTTACCGTGGTTTTTGAGGAAAGCATGGGAACCTACCTGCCCCGGCAGTTAACAGCCGAAAAAATTAAAACCGCATCGGCCAGCATTCCCGAAGCCTACGGTGCACCCGAAATGGGTCCAATTTCCACCGGATTGGGAGAAATCTACCAATACATCGTTGATGTAGAACCTGAATACCGGGATCAGTATTCCGCAATGGAATTAAGAACCATTCAGGACTGGATCATCAAAAGGCGGCTGTCGGGGATAAATGGTGTGGTTGAAATAAACAGTTGGGGCGGCTACTTAAAGCAATACGAGGTGGCTGTTATTCCCGAAAAGATAAACAGCCTCGGCATTAGTTTAATGGAAGTGTTTGATGCGCTCGAAAACAACAATGACATTTCGGGGGGATCCTACATCGAAAAAACCAACCAAAGTTATTTTATCCGTGGCGATGGCCAGGCAAAAACCCTGGAAGATATTGAAAATATCGTGGTGAAAAATAATGCCGGCACACCGGTTCTGATCAAAGATTTGGCTAATGTTAAATTTGGTCATGCGAATCGTTTTGGTGCCATTACGGCCAATGGCAAGGGCGAAACAGTGCTTGGCCAGGTGATGATGCTTAAAAATGCCAATTCAAGAGATGTGCTAAATCAGGTAAATGAAAGGGTAGCGGAAATTCAGGAAAATTTGCCTGAAGGCGTCTTTATCAACCCCATTTTAGAAAGGGGTGAATTGATATCCAAAACCATTTCCACCGTAGTGGAAAACCTGGTTTTTGGAGCTATCATTGTGCTGTTGGTGGTTGTTTTGATTTTGGGAAGCTGGCGCATGGCTCTGGTAATTGCATCAACAATACCGCTGTCATTGCTTTTTACATTGGGGATGATGTACATTTTTGATATTGATGTGAACCTGATGAGCATGGGCGCACTCGACTTCGGGATTATCATCGACGGGGCAGTAATTATAGTTGAGTATATTGCCATAAAGATGAGCTTGCAAAAAGATGAAATTTTATCGAGTAAGGGTGATGAACAAAAATCCATTTTAGATAAAATTTCAATCTCCGGAGCTTCCACCATGATGAAATCGGCAATTTTTGGGCAGGTGATCATTCTTATTGTTTTTATTCCCATTCTTGCGCTGAGTGGCGTTGAAGGTAAAATGTTTCAGCCCATGGCTTTGTCGTTTTCTTTTGCCATCATTGGTGCCATGATCGTTGGACTTACCTGGATACCGGTGGCTTCATCACTTTTTTTAAAACCGTCCAAATCAAAAAAGCGTACGATTTCCGATTGGCTTATGGACAAAGTCTATCAGTCGTACTATCCCGTGATTAAGTGGGCATGCGATCATAAAAGCATAGTGCTTGGGGCAGCTATTTTTTCGCTTATCGCTACGGGTTTTGTTTTTACGCGCATTGGCGGCGAATTTGTTCCCACACTCGATGAAGGCGATTTTGTAATACAACCGGTATTAAAAACCGGCACATCCCTTTCCAAAACGGTGGAAATGTCAACTCAAATGGAAAACATTTTATTAGACAATTTCCCCGATGAAGTAGAACAGATTGTTTGCCGCATCGGTGCTGCCGAGGTACCCACCGACCCCATGTCGATGGAAGAAATTGATATGATTATTAAGCTAAAACCCAAAGATGCCTGGACATCGGCAAACAGCAAAGAAGCACTGGCCGATAAATTTAAGGAGGCTCTTTCAGTAATCCCCGGCGTGGAATATGAGTTTACACAACCCATCGAAATGCGCTTCAACGAATTAATTACCGGTGTGCGAGCTGATATTGCAGTTAAAATTTTTGGAGAAGACCTGAATTATATCAATCAAAAAGCCAGGGAAATAGAAAGCCTTATTGCCGATGTGCCGGGAGCAAGCGACGTGATTGTGGAAAAAACCGAAGGTTTGCCACAAATAAGGGTGAATTACAACCGAAGCAAAATAGCTTATTACGGCCTGGATATTCAAACATTAAACACCACATTGTCTGCGGCATTTGGGGGAGCAAAAGCCGGCGTAATTTTTGAGGGCGAAAAGCGCTTTGATTTGGTGATGCGGCTCAGCAAACAAAACCGAACGGATATTGATGATATGCGCCAGCTTCAGGTGCCGATTTCCACCGGCCGAATGATACCTTTAACCGAACTGGCTGAAATTGAATATACAAAAGGCCCGGCAAAAATTTCGCACGACAATGCGCGCCGCAGGGTGGTTGTGAGTATTAATGTGCGCAACCGCGACCTGCAATCGGTTATCCTGGATATTCAAAACTTAATTGATGAGAACGTACAATTAAAAGCCGGCAATTATATTGAATACGGCGGGCAATTCGAAAATCTGCAAAGTGCCACCAATCGCTTAATGTTTGCCGTGCCGGTGGCCTTATTGCTAATTTTCATTTTTCTGCATTTTGCCTTCAAATCATTCAAAGATGCCCTTATGATTTTTATTGCCATACCCTTAGCCACGGTAGGCGGCGTTTTTCTGCTATGGATCCGGGGCATGCCTTTTAGCATTTCAGCAGGTGTTGGCTTTATTGCGCTTTTTGGTATTGCAGTGCTCAACGGCATCGTGCTTATTGAGCATTTCAAGGAATTGCAGCGCCAGGGGATGAAAAATATGCGTGAATTAATACTCACCGGAACCAAAAACCGGTTGCGCCCGGTATTGCTCACCGCATCAACCGATGCCATGGGTTTTTTGCCCATGGCTATTTCAACAGGTGCCGGAGCCGAAGTGCAACGGCCGCTTGCTACCGTGGTAATTGGCGGGCTTATTACTTCTACTTTGCTAACCATGATCGCCCTGCCGCTGCTCTACGAAATATTTTATAATGTAAAAGGCATCCGCTTTTTCCCGTTGCGCTTTGTGCGCTCCAAAACGTTTAACACGCTGCTGCTGATAGGCATCCCGACAATTTTTGCTTTTGGGCAACGTCCCGAAATGAAATTGAATGATGCCATTGATACCGCCCTGCAAAACAACAATCAAATTGCTGCCTATGAGTTGAATGTTGAGGAGAGCAAAGTATTAAAAAATACCGCTTTTGCACCCGGTAAAACTGTTTTTAGCTATGGCTACGATCAAAACAATATCGCCGAAAACGGTTATCCCTTAAGGGTTTGGGGGGTGGAGCAAAGTTTTAGTTTTCCAACTTTTTATTCGGTAAAAAACAAAGCCACACAAATTCAGGTAACCCTGGCCGAAGCAAAGTTGAACAATCATAAGAACACCCTAATGAAAGATGTTTCTTACGCCTATTTCCAATACCAAAGCCTCCTGAGCAAGCAAAGACTTTTTCAAACCCTCGACAGCCTTTACACTGAACTAACTGCCAATGCGGGAAAAAGAGCCGAAAAAGGTGATATCAGCCGCCTTGAGGTAATGAACATAAAAGCCAAAAAAAATCAGGCTTCAATACAGTTAAACGCGCTAATCGTTGATGTTGAAAACGCTTATAAACGATTGAAAGTGCTGATGAATTACGCGGGTGATTTTACAGTTCCTGCAGCTATTGAGCCCTTGCCCGAAGTAAAAGAAATCCCCAATTCGTTGCCCGTTTTTGATGTATTGCAAAATGAGGCTGATTATTTTAATTCACTCATTCGCATCGAAAAAAACAGGATGCTACCTGATTTTTCTGCCAATTATTTTTTGGGGTCTAACCAATACCAAAACAGCGAGTACTACCACGGATTCCAAGTGGGGGTAGCTTTGCCCTTGTTTTATGGAAATTCAAAAGCAAGAATAAATGCCGCAAAACTTTCGGCAAACGCCAAACAATTATCTGTTGCAAACCAATTTAGTATCATTAACAATCAATTAAACCAGTTACTGAGCGAGCAGCTAAAGTTTAAAGCATTGCTTGATAATTATGATTCTTCGGGAGAGCCCCTGATGAACGAGATCATGGAAACAGCGTTAAAATCTTATGAGTTGGGGGAAATCAACTTTTTCCAGTTTGTAAGCAGTTACGAAACGGCCATTCAAATTCAACTGGAATATTTAGATAATGTATTGAAATACAATCAAACAACATCCGAAATAAAGTATTTTTCAAAATAAACGCAAGCAGTATGAACGTAAAAATAATTTTAGTTTTTGTTTTTGGTGTGGTTTTGATATCATGCAAAAACCAACCTGAACAAACTGCCGGTTCCGATTCGGGTTTGATAGAAATATCAAAAGCACAGTTTGATTCGGAAAAAATGAAAATTGGAGCACCTGAATTGTATCCGTTTGCCGATAAAGTTCATTTTACCGGTGCAATTGTCCCGGCTGTTGACGGGCAGGCCCAAATTAGTTTACCCTTGCCCGGAATAATCGAGAACATTCGCTGCAAACCGGCCCAAATGGTTCGTAAGGGTTCTGTATTATTTGAAATTTCCGGCCATCCGTTTATCGAATTGCAAAAGGATTTCTCTGAATCATCGGCTATGCTTTCGAAATTTAAAAGCGACTATCTCAGAGCCAGGGAATTGTATAATGAAAATATTGGTACCCAAAAAGATTTTACTGCTGCTGAAAGTAAGTATTATGCCGAGAACGCAAAGCATAAAGCATTGAAAACCAAACTTGAAAGTATGGGCCTTGATGTTGCAAAAATTGAAAAAGGTGAATTTTACGCTTCTTATTCCATGAACTCACCCATAAATGGCTTTGTTTCAAGTATCAATGCATCAATAGGCCAATATGTTGATCCGCAGCAAACCATAGCAGAAATTATCAACAACAATTCTTTCCAATTAAGGCTCTCGGTTTTTGAGAAAGATATTCATAAGATTACAACCGGTCAAATGGTTGAATTTTATTTTAACGGGAGAAAAACACAAAAGCACCGGGCAACGCCTGATGCAATAGGAAAAACGATTATGCCTGAAACTATGGCCGTTGAGTGTTATGCGGCAATAGATAACCCTGAAGGGATAAACATGGTGAGCAACCAATTTGTTGAAGGTGATGTTTTTACGGCTGTTGATTCGGTATTGGCGGTTCCTGAAACAGCCATCCTTCAATCAGAAAATGAAACGTATGTTTTAATGTACAAAAAAGAAGAAAACGCAACATTTTACTTCAGGAAGATAAAAGTGAATACAGGTCGCAAAGCCAACAATTATGTGGAATTGACTGCACAACTGCCATCAAAAAAGTTGTTGTTAACCGGAACCTATAATATTGTAATTGAATAGATGAGTCTGGTATAAAAAGCCACGAATACCTTTTTTAAAATGAAGAAACTACTTTTAATTTTGTTTATGCTGCCATTAGTGGCAATGGCTCAAATAAACTTAGAGGCCGGTTCCGGGCGTTCAGGTAACAACGTCCAACCCGCCAACTCAGGTTACAAGTTTTATGTGATGGATGTGCTTGCGCAGCAATGCATGGTTTACAATCCGGATTACTCGCTTTGGGAAACCATTGATTTGGAAGTTCCTGCTGATCATTATCTATAGGACATAAGAGATGTTTCGGAGAACCTTTTTACCGATGATACCAAAATGACGCTGTATGCTTATGATACAGCATTTCGCCTTGCAGCATTACCACCCTCGTTTACGATTTACACGGACAACTGGGATGACCTTCCTGCCTCAGCAAGGATAGTTGTCAATGGCGGTTACTACATCCTTGCAGAAAAAGGTGATGAATAGGCCTGGATTTTTGTCAACCTTAAAATTTTATACATTCTTCCGGAAATCTTATACATTTTTT
>CAYNDN010000081.1:0-2419 GCA_964395075.1 uncultured Lentimicrobiaceae bacterium
AAATCTAATTCCATTTGTTCTCCATTATTTATGCTTCCCGGATTCATTACCTTCACTATACTCCCCCTGAAATCGGTGATCTGTAATTCCGGGTTTCCCAGCGTTTTATTTACCTGCAGGCTAAAAATGCCATTTGAAGGGTTTGGATAAATCTGTATGGAAATCTCAGATGCTTCGAATAAACCCGTAGCCAGTACTTTTAGGCTGCTGGCGGCCGAAATACCGTTCTCAGCAAAATTGCCGGTATTGGGCAGGGTGAGATCAAAGGTGACATTAAGTTCGAAAACTTCATCTGTTTCCGGACGGTAAACCTTAAAATGAAAAGGCTCTGCATTTTCAAATCCATCTATCCCGGGGGTGAGTACGTCATCTGCAAAAATGGTCAGGGCAGTATTTGCCCGGATATTTTGAATTTCCAAACGGCCTGCACAAATGCCATCCATGGTAAATGCACCAATCACATCGCCATGCTGAATGCCGGAATTTTCAAGCACAGCAGCCGGAAAAGCGACTACGTGCGAAGAGGCGGAATAGCTCGGTTCGTTCCACGGCGTTGTGTTTTCGGGCTTTTGCTGCGGAAAGCTTTTTGGAGAAGATTTTACACAAGCCGGGAAAGTGATTGTCCCCGCTTCTGTGGAAGCTGCAAAATAGGCTTTGCCGGGTTGTAGATTCCCGAGCGTGTTGATGTTGTAATCCGGCCAGTAAAGATATGGACCGGCAACCTCTTTCACAATTTGCAAATCAGCAAAACCTACGAACAAATCTTCCACATCGGCCTCGCAACTGCTCAGCACCGGGATCAGGTTCCAGCCTTCGCCAATTGCCAATTCCTGTGAAGGGATTTTTGATCCGGTGACGGTCAGCTCAAAATCATTTTCGGCTTTGGCCTGATAACCCGAAAGGTAATTCCAATTGCCCAGCGTGTTGACGCTTTGCGCCGGATAATAAAATCCCTCCATCGAAGCAAGGATGATCAGGTCGTTCACCGCCGGTGAGAATAAACCGTCAACGCCTTTGTTGAGTGGATCGATCCAGGTGGAAACGCCGCTCCAGCCTGCCGGAATATTCAGGATTTGCTGGAGGTAAAAACTGTATGACTGCTGAAAGCCCTGGGTTAAAGTTAGATTTTCGCCGGCGAAAGTTTCAATCACCGGCTCGCCAACAGTCCAGCTCAGCGAAATGTTTTCTCCGTGATAATCGCCACCGGAAGTGGCAATAACTTGCTGCGCCATATTTTGGATGGGATAAAACAACGCCGCACAGCTAAATAAAATGGTGAATGAGAAGAGATAAATTTGTTTCATGATGATGGTTCTTATTGATGTTATGTGAAGATGTTACAAATATAAAGGATATTGAGTGCCTAACCTTATCGGTGCAATTATTTATATAGATTTTAAATAGGACGAACGCTTGTGTATTTTGAATGAACGTTGGGTTTTTCTGGATAAGCGTTTTTTTTAAAAGAGCCAATTTCATTAATTTGTCAAATGATGATCTTGTTTAAATTTGAGCCATGAAAAACAAAAGACAGAAACTTAATCAGATCCAAGTCGCCTGGTGTAAATTATCCCTAAAACAGCAACAGGAACTACTTATTTCCTACGAAGAAAGTGATAATGAATTGAATTTAATGGATCATGAAACAGTCACCAACCAAATTCTTGATTACAGGTTGAAGCACCTTGAAGAACATCCTGATTCGTTAAGAGACTGGGAAAAGGTAAAAAAGGAACTTGATAAAAAATACAATGTATAGCATTGAAATTTCCCGATTTGTGGAAATTGACATCATGGAAGGCATAGATTGATAGAACAAGTCTTCAATACCCTCTCCAGCGATTTCAACGACATCCAGGGCGGCACCACAGGCGAAGGCATCCATGCAGGCGTGATGGCCGGCACCATCCTCGTGGCATTGCAAACCTACGCTGGCGTAGATGTTCGGGATGGCAAACTCAACATCAATCCGCACCTTCCGAAACACTGGCGCAGCATCAAATTTAATTTAGGATTGCAGGAAAATCATTTTGCACTTGAAATCTCAAAAAATGAGGTGAAAGTGAAATATGATGGTAAAGATGAAAACGTTTATTTTTGGGTGAATGTAGAGGAGAACAAAGCCGTCAAAGGTACAATGACAGGAGTTAAATTTTAAGATGAATCCTGACAGGTGGGGTGTTAAATCTGAATTCTGTTTTTACATCCCATTTTAAAAATATTGCAATGATATTCAGGTGTATTTTTAAAGTAAGCATCCTTAAATAGATTTCTCAGTCGCTTCGCTACATCGAAATGACATAGCCTCATATTGTTGATGGGGCTGGGGAAAGTGGTTTTAATCAAAATAAAAAATCCTGTATTTTTGCTTTTGGATAAATGCATAATTAATGCAGGAAATCATCAGACATAACATAAA
>CAYNDN010000081.1:2429-5301 GCA_964395075.1 uncultured Lentimicrobiaceae bacterium
TGCCGCAGGCATCAGGTAAAAGAAATGTTTGTTTTTGGTTCTGCGAGCAGAGGTGAATTTACTTCAACCAGCGATATTGATTTGCTTGTATCCTTTTTCCCCATATAATTCGGTGATTATGCAGATAATTATTTTACCCTTGCTGAAAACCTTGAAAGTACATTTAACAGGCCGGTTGACCTGATTACTGATAAATCATTATCAAATCCGCATTTCATTAAATCCCTCCAGAAGACAAAGCAGAAAATTTGTGGATGACAAGGCGAAGAAATATTTATAGGATATCCAGGATTCAATAAAATCCATTGATTCCTAACGTTCCGGCAAACGAATTTTTGAAGAATAGGTGAAAAATAGAATGCTGCACCGTGCCATCGAACGGGAAATTGAAATCATTGGTGAAGCTATGACAAAACTTGATCAAATACATCCCGATATACCCATATCATTGAAATAAGAAACAGGGTCATCCATGGTTATGACAGGATAGATCACGAAATTGTTTGGGGAAAGATTATCAGGCACCTTCCTGTTTTACAATCTGAAATCGAATATTTATTGAATTGATCAATTTGGTTCAATTTCACGCAACAAAATATTGGTAAGAAGCAGGTGCATTTTATTACAGCACTCTCTGAAAGTGTTGATTAACTGAATATATCACCCCATCAACCTATCCATTGCCCAATTGGTGCGGGAGGCAGTAAGTCCTGTACTCGGGCATTTCCCTCTGCCATTCAATTCATCTACGATAGTTTGAATCAGATGTTTCTGGATATGTCGTGGATTTGGCAGATCAAGTATTTCTTTTACATTTTTTGTT
Organism: uncultured Lentimicrobiaceae bacterium; assembly: GCA_964395075.1. Taxonomy (GTDB): domain Bacteria; phylum Bacteroidota; class Bacteroidia; order Bacteroidales; family 4484-276; genus SABY01. The sequence goes on from CAYNDN010000081.1 coordinate 3,253, forward strand.
TCCAGAATTACCGGGCTGTTACCAAAGGTATTAAAAGTGATTTTACCTTTTGAGCCTACAATTTCAGACCGGTCCAAATCATTAAAAGAAGAGAAGTTCCAGATACCCGTACCCTGAACACCGGAAGCAAAAATAAACCGCCCGCTCACCATATCCTCGGCGGGATACAATCCGGCCTGATTCACCGCCCTGCCATCCGCAGAGATAATATCTCCGAAATAAAACTGCAGAATATCCAGCGTATGGCTGCCCAAATCAACAAAATAGCCTCCACCTGAAATTTCAGGCTGCACGCGCCAGTTGGCCTCACCTGATAAATCTATTTCGCCGGGCTTTTTATGCATCACCACGTTTACAAACCTAACGTCACCCAATGTTCCGGAATCGATGATGGATTTGATTTTCAAAAACCTGGGTAATGCTCTTCGGTAATATGCCACAAACAGCGGTTGATTCGCAGCTTTAAATGCATCAATAATCTGTCGGCAATCCTTGTAATTCAGGGCCATCGGTTTTTCGATGTATGCCGTTTTTCCTGCTTCAGCAATCATCAAAGCGTATTGCTTGTGCGATGCAGGTGGTGTAGCCACATAAACAGCATCTACCTCCGGATTTTCGATTAAAGATTTGGGATCATCATACCAGTATTTTACCATGTGCCGTTTAGCGTAGTCCTTTGCCTTTGCCCCATCCCTGCGCATCACAGCCACAAGATCAGAATTTTCAACCAGCCTGAATGCCGGCCCGCTTTTTACTTCCGTAACATTTCCACAACCTATGATGCCCCATCGAATTGTTTTCACTTCAAGCGTTATTTGGTTACTAAATTACTCGTTATACGAATTATTATCCAATGGAAAAATATAAGTCTCCGGCTCCTTATCCGGATAAAGAAAACCTCTAAACATTCCGCTGGTATTGAATGGCATGGCTATGTTTCCGTTTTTATCCAACACAATCACACCACCATTGGCTTTCAGGTTTTTGAGTTTATTGTTGATGATATCATCCGAAGCCTCCCCAATGGTTTCATCATTATATTTCACCCTGGCAACAATATCGTAAGCCACCACATTGCGGATAAAAAACTCGCCATGCCCGGTTGCTGAAACGCCACAACAGGAATTATCAGCATAAGTACCTGCTCCAATAATCGGCGAATCGCCCACCCTGCCATACTTTTTGTTGGTCATGCCGCCGGTGGAAGTTCCGGCAGCGATGTTTCCATTTTTATCCAAAGCCACGCAGCCCACCGTTCCGCTCTTTTTGGTTTGATCTCCCAGCTTTTTTTGTTCTCGTTCTTTGGCGCGTTCAAGCGACTTCCAACGATCTTCGGTATAAAAATAAGATGGATCAACAATATGGAATCCGTTTTCCTGAGCAAACTTTTCGGCACCATCACTTATCAGCATCACATGCGGGGAAGCTTCCATCACCAATCTGGCAGCAGAAATTGGATTTTTAATCCGCTTCACATTGGCCACCGCACCGGCATTCAGGGTGCTGCCGTCCATAATTGAAGCATCCAGTTCGTTCATGCCATCAGCATTAAAAACTGCTCCCTTGCCCGCATTGAACAAGGGCGAATCTTCCATGATCAGAATGGCCGCCTCAACAGCGTCCACGGCGCTGCCACCATTTTCGAGGATTTCGCCACCGGCACGCAAAGCCTCCGACAGTTTACCATAGTATGCTTTTTCCTTTTCATCCGTAAAATCATCAATTTTCATAAACCCTGCACCACCATGCACTACAACGGCCCAATCGGGCTTTTCAGCTTTTGATTGTTCGTACTTTTGGCCGGGCTCGGAACATCCCCAAAAAAACATCAGAATCAGGAATAAAAGTGTAGTATTTCTCATCGCTAAATGGATATGGATTGAACAATAGCTTTAATATCTATGAAACCGAAAAGATGCGCTGAAGTCAACAGAATAACCACGATGATTACCCACCGCACAAAGGCAGCCCCTTTTTTCACGGCCATGCGCGAAGCAATAAAAGCTCCGGCCACATTACCTATGGTCATCACCAGCCCATAAGCCCAGT
>CAYNDN010000081.1:5311-12968 GCA_964395075.1 uncultured Lentimicrobiaceae bacterium
GGTCGTTAAAAATAAAAACCAACAACGCAAAGGGTGTGTACAGCAAAACGATCAGCACTTTAATGGCATTGGCTTTCACCAGTTCGTAGCCTGCCCCAAGCACAATGCCCGCCAATAAAAAGTACCCAACACCCAACTGGATAAAACCTCCATAAACACCAATCCCGAAAAATATCAAAACCTGCCAAAAGGAAATTTTTTTTGAAGTAAGATCGGTTCGTTCTTTAATCCAACTCTGCGGTTTGTAAATGATAAAAACCAGCATCATGATCATGATAACAGCCACAGCCCGCTCAAATACCACTTCGTTGATATCTGCGGCAATCCATGCTCCAAGCACTGATCCAAAAATCGCCGGAATAGCCAGCAACAGTCCTTTTTTAACCTCCAGAACTTTCTGCTGTTTAAAACTGCTAACTGCCGTAATATTTTGTACAGCTATCGCGATCCGGTTGGTGCCATTGGCCACATTGGCCGGCAAACCAAGCATCATGAGTACTGACAGCGAAATGATAGACCCTCCCCCGGCAAGGGTATTTATAAAGCCCACAAGAGCTCCGGCAACAACCAGTGCAACAATTTCAAGAATTTCCATCTGATAAAATTTGGATAGCGGCAAATGTAGTGAATATCACTATGAAAAATTTTGAAAGGCCAAAAAGTATGGTTTAACTAACTATTTCAATTTGCTTGTCGTATCATTGCACCCCGAAAATCAAAAATTAATATTCAATTTTGATGAAAAAAATCTGAATTTATATGGCGATGCAAGAATTCATGAAGCTAATTTTTGGATTTGGGGAATTCTGACTAACAACTTTGTAAATGCCTGATAGTCAAGTATAATAATTTGATGTCAGAAATCCGATGTTTGATATCCGATGTTTGATATTTCGACCGCAGGATAAATTTCTAAAATTGGTGAAACCACTTCACGCAAGAGCATTTTTGATTTCAGATTAGCGATTAACGATTAACGATTTGAGATTTGGAAACCACAATTTATTGGCAACTTCATGGCTCATGTTAGCCAAAGAAATTAATGCTCCGGTGAATTTGGGGAATAACTAATAACTCTTTAACGATTAACCCAATAACCCCACATCCATGCTTTTCAACCTCCACAACCACTCCCATTATTGCGACGGCTCGTCAGCACCCGAGAAATACATCAAAGCGGCCATCGAAAAGGGTTTTGTTACACTGGGCTTTTCAAGCCATGCCCCGGTGCCTTTCGAAAACAAATTTGCCATAAAAAACGAAGATTCTTTACTCGATTATGCCAATGAAATTCGTCAGTTAAAAGAAAAATACAAGGATCAAATTAAAATTTTCATGTCCCTGGAAATCGACCATATCCCTGACATCACAAAAGATTTTTCACACTTTAAAGAATTTGCTGGCCTGGATTACACCATCGGAGGAGTGCATCTTGTGAAAAGCCCATTAAAAAAAGGCCTTTGGTTTATTGATGGACCAAAAAAGGAAATCTACGACGAGGGACTGAAAAACCTGTTCAATAATGACATCTGCCTGGCAGTTAACACATACTGGCAACAAATGCGCGATATGATCCAAAATCAAAAACCGGATATCATCGCTCATCTGGACAAAATAAAAATGCACAACCAGAATCAGTATTTCACCCAGGATGAAAAATGGTATGTGGATGAAGTGGATAGAACCCTGGAACTTATTGCCAAAAGCGGATCAATAGTGGAGGTGAATACTCGCGGCATTTACAAGAGGCGTTCTGATGAACTATTTCCGGGAAAAGACATCCTGAAAAAGATTTTAACACTGAACATTCCGATTACACTTAACAGCGATGCACACAAACCCCATGAACTCGATGGTCATTTTGATGAGACCAAAAAAATCTTAACTGAACTCGGCTTCTGCAAACTGAAAGTATTCAGTAAAAACGGTTGGCAGGATACAGCAATCGAAACTAAAGCTCCGGAAATCGAATCCGGTCTTTAATCACAAAAGCATTGGGATAATCAAAGAGGATTTTCTGCATAAACCCTTCTGCTTCCAGCCGCGTTCTGAAATCTCCAACGCGCACCTTATAATAAGGTTCGGTGAACGAAATGTAAGCGGTATCGGCTGGAAAAAGCGTTTGGTATTCTGTGGCAACAGCTTCAGCACGTTCAAGGGAATTGTTACCTGCATCAAAAAAAATCTGCACCCGGTAACCCATAATGCCATCCTGTGATTTGTTGTAGGCAATGTGCAGCTTCACAATGCTGTCGATCCGGCTGTCCTGAATTATTTTAACGTCGCCTTTAGATGCTGGCTTAACCGTATCAGCAGTTTTTCCCGAATTTGTAACCTCTTGTGAAAACAAGACAGAAGACAAGAAAACGAACAGGGCAAATATTGCCGGTTTTACAATTTTCATTAAGATTTAAATTTCGTCGAACATTCGCATTACTTTCCGGGCATCATCCACATGCACACTCAAAACAGGTATTGGCGAATGGTTTACCATCTGCTGGGCACAGGGGCCAAGCAATCCGCTATCCCTGCGCTCGTCCTGCTCCGTCATGATCGAAATCATATCAGCACCAATTTTTACGGCATAATCAATGGTTGATTTGGTGGAGTTTTGTGTCTGGATATGCTCCCCGGCATAGTTAACGCCCTCATTCTCGAAGTATTTTTTGGCCTTATCAGCAAAATTTTCGACGCGTTTGTGCATTGTTTTCAAATTCGTTGAAAAGATTACCACAATATGCACATCGGCACCAAACAGTTTAGCAAGTTTTGCGGTAAACGGCACTTTTATCAGGGTATGGTTCGACTGGTCTATCGGGACAACGATTTTTTTGATACCGGTTTTTTTAATTTCAAACCCATTCCTAACTGTAATCACCGGGCAATAGGCATGGCCAACCATGCGATTCGCGTTACTACCAATCCAGTATTCCTCAAAACCCGACACCCCGTGGGATCCTGAAATAATGATGTCAGCCTTTTTCGATTTTGCGGTATTAACTATTTCGGCATAAATCTTACCCTTCCTGAGTTTATACTCGAGCTTTCCACCGGTTAAAGCAGGTTGAAACTCATCAATGAGTTCTCTGAATCGTTTAATCACTTCTCCGCGATAGCTTTCAACCGAGGTTGCATAAATCGATTCCGGCGACGCTGTTTTATCCACCCAAATCATCAAAATATTCGATTTCGTAACATTGGCAATGCTAATGGCATACTTCAATGCATGAATCGATCCCGAAGAAAAATCAAGTGCTACAACTATTTTTTTCATAATGCTACATTTCTCTCGTAAAACTGCTTGTTCTGATCCCTGATTAAGTTTGCTAAAATATAAATTTTTTACTTTTTACTTTCTGAAAACTATCCTTTTGAACTGATTCACTGTAAATTTTAACCATTCCAAATACCAGGCTTCACCGGAGATATTTCAATTTGGTTTTTTGTCGGGATATTCATTCCGCTGAAATTATGATATGGCAGTTTAGCCCTGCTGCAAGATAAATCATACAGGCATTACAACCATTTCTTAATCATGATTTATATCCAAGAGAAAATACATGTACTTTTGTTGAAAACAATATTTACAATGTCAATAAATGAAAATCTGGATGCCTCCGGCGAAAATCTGAGCCAGGGTGAAGTAGAGATAGAAAAGGTGCTTAGGCCATCACAGTTTCAATTTTTTGCCGGGCAGGGCCAGGTGGTCGAAAACCTGAAAATTTTTGTTGAAGCCGCCATTATGCGCAAAGAGGCGTTAGATCATACATTGCTGCATGGGCCGCCCGGACTGGGCAAAACCACACTTTCGCACATCATCGCCAACGAACTTGGGGTAGGTATTAAGGTAACATCAGGCCCCGTGATGGATAAACCCGGCGACCTGGCCGGACTGCTTACCAACCTGGATCCCAACGATGTGCTTTTCATCGATGAAATTCACCGCCTGAGCCCGGTGGTGGAAGAGTATCTCTATTCGGCAATGGAGGATTTTAAAATCGACATCATGATTGAAACGGGGCCCAACGCACGAAGCGTGCAGATCACCCTAAATCCTTTTACACTCATTGGAGCTACAACACGTTCGGGATTGCTTACGGCCCCGCTCCGCTCCAGATTTGGCATCAACTCTCGCCTGTCGTACTACGATGCCGAAACACTAAAGAAAATCATCATCCGCTCCTCCGGCATTCTTAATGTTGAAATCGCCGGTGATGCTGCCGGGGAAATTGCCCGCCGCAGCCGTGGCACACCACGTATTGCAAACCTCTTGCTCAGACGTATCCGCGATTTTGCCCAGATAAAAGGAGACGGCAAAATAGATATGAAAATTTCCAGAATCGCCCTGACAGCGTTGAATGTTGATCAAAATGGCCTGGACGAAATGGATAACAAAATTCTCACCGTCATCATCGATAAATTCGGTGGCGGGCCGGTTGGGCTCACAACCATCGCCACTGCTGTAGGCGAAGACCCCGGCACCATCGAAGAGGTTTATGAGCCTTTCCTGATCATGGAGGGTTATATCATGCGAACTCCCCGCGGCCGTGAAGCAACATCACTATCCTATCAGCTTTTGGGCAAAACCAAAAATCCTCATCAGGGAGAATTATTCTAAACAAAAGGAACTACTCCAAATTTTGTGGAAGATCATACAGAAAAACACACATAAAGCCGTCAGTCAGCAGTCCGCAGTGGTTATGCCTTTTGAAGACCTTTTTAATGAAGACTCCGCAGATTTCTCTAGCTACCCATTTTACCACTATTACTGCCGACTTGATACTGCCGACTGCCAACTTTTTGAAAACTTACACTAATCAGCAGTGAGAATGTTTCCCACAAAAATGGTAGTAGAACCAAACGAAAAAAACCAACCCGCTTTGCTGAAGATTGGTTTTTCTCAAATGTTAAACGTAAAGGATTATTCCTGGTCAGCTAGGAAACGTTCGGCTTCAAGGGCTGCCATACAACCTGACCCGGCTGCCGTAACCGCCTGACGGTAAATCTTATCCTGTATGTCGCCGGCAGCAAAAATTCCCGGAATGTTCGTGGCTGTAGAATCCGGTTTTGTAATCAGGTAGCCGGTTTCGTCCATTTCCAGCTTACCCTTAAACATATCTGAATTTGGCTTATGCCCAATGGCCACGAAGAACCCATCAATATCGATCGTATGGTTTTTACCAGTCTTTACGTTTTCAACAATCACGCCTGTAACTGCTTTCGAAAAACCTTCCTTTTTGCCGATGATTTCTTTGGGAACGCTATCCCACACCATTTCGATGTTCTCAGTTTTGAAAACGCGTTTTTGCATGGCTTTAGAAGCCCTCAACTCATCACGGCGGTGAATCAGGTAAACTTTTTTGGCCAGTTTGGCGAGGTAGGTAGCTTCTTCGGCAGCGGTATCTCCACCGCCAAGTACAGCCACAACTTTTCCTTTGTAAAAATAACCATCACATGTAGCACAGGCGGAAACACCATATCCGTTGTATTCCTGCTCCGATGGCAGTCCAAGCCATTTTGCGGAAGCTCCTGTTGAAATAATTACAGTTTCTGCCAACAATTCTTTACCATCGTCAGCTTTGGCTCTGAAAGGCCTTTGGGTGGTGTCGAGTTCAACAATTTCTCCCCACCGTACTTCGGTATTGAACCGTTCTGCCTGCTTTTTCATTTCCTCCATCATGGCAGGGCCCTGGGCACCATCAGGGTATCCCGGGAAATTTTCAACCTCTGTGGTGATGGTCAACTGACCACCGGGCTGCATTCCCTGGTACATTACCGGTTTAAGTTCAGCACGCGCTGCATAAATTGCTGCGGTATATCCGGCAGGCCCGGAGCCAATAATCAAACATTTTACTTTTTCGGTATTCTCACTCATCATTTCGATATTTAATAATTTAAATTTCGTAGGCGCGGTCGAAAATTGTGCCACGTTTAAATCTCGTTAGTATCACTAATTATTGATCTCAAAACTGACAAATTGCCCCGACAAATATGCAGTTTGTCATGCTTTGGCTGTCAAGTCCAGGTTAGGATTACTCGTGAATGAAATGGCGGAAATTTTTCAGAAACTGCACACGCTCATAAGCTGCCGGGTTGCTGCTCTTCGACTGGCACATCTTACCCCTGAAATCATCCAGCTTTTCATATCCTTCGTGATCCATCCAGCGGCTCATCTCATCCAGCATCGACCTGATGTGTTCAACACCGTGCCTGTAAAAAGTTGAAACCACCTGCACAGCATTGGCACCTGCAAGTATTTGCTTTATCATGGCTTCACCATCATGAACTCCAGTAGAGGCTGCCAAATCGCATTCCACACGATCGGCCATCACTGCAATCCAACGCAACGAAATGGAAAGGTCGGATGGATGGCTCAACACATTGGTTGATACAACCTGGTATGTTTCAAGGTTGAAATCCGGACTGTAGAAACGGTTAAACAGGGTTAAACCTGCGATTCCTGATTTGGACAGCTTTTGCAACATTTGTCCAAGATTGGAAGCGTAATAACTCACCTTGAGTAAAATCGGGATATTCACCACTTTTTTTACCTCTTCAACGATATCGAAATAAAGTTTTTCATTCTCGGCAGCGGTGCGTTCAAAATCTGTGGGCAGGATGAACAGGTTGAGCTCAAGGGCATCGGCACCGGCATCCTGGATCTCTTTGGCAAAGTAGGTCCACTTTTGCGATGTTACACAATTAACGCTGGCGATAACCGGAATATGAACCGCACCTTTCGATTCCCTGATAAGCCTTAGGTATTTTCGCACGCTGTCTTCTTCCGGCTCTTCATCCATGTAATCAAAAGTTTCGGGATAGATAAATTGCCTTGAAGTCATTCGGTGCATTGCTTCTTCCATTTCGGCGATGATCTCTTCCTCGAACAGTGATTTTAAAACTACAGCACCGGCTCCTGCCTGCTCGGCAGCTTTTACTTTTTCAACGGAATCAGTTAATCCGGAACTCCCCACGATTAGGGGATTGCGCAGGGTTAAACCCAGGAATTTTGTTGTTAGGTCAGCCATATTCTAATCAGATTATTTGGTTATACATTTTATTTTTATTCAAAGCTCTTTACAAAGGGTATCAAGCCGTTTTAAAAGAGAATTTCAAAAGTACAATTTTTTTGTGTTCAGCCTTCCAAATCTAACATTTCGGTTTTAAGTTGATGGATTTTTGGTGGGGGGAGGTGAGTGAGTAGAATGCAGCGGGGTCAGAACAGCTGGAATTTCAGATATTTTATGGGAACACCTTCAGCCCTGAACATCTCCTCATAAAAAGTGCGAATGGACAGCACCAGCTCATTGCCGGGATCTTTATCCACATCAAAGGTGTGAAACAAAAGTTTGAGCCCCTGTTTGTGAATTACCTCAAGTGTGTATTCAAAAAACATGGTGTTGTCGGTTTTAAGATGTACAATAGTCTCCTGATTTGCTATGTTGCGGTACCTTTCCAGAAAAGGAGGAGAGGTGAGGCGTTTTTTGATTCGGGTTTTAGAAGGTTGAGGTTCAGGAAAAGTGATCCAGAATTCATCTACTTCTTCCTTTGCGAAAACGTAATTTATGTTTTGGATTTTTGCCCGCACAAACGCCACATTTTTCATCTGTTTTTCGTGAGATGTTTTTGCCCCCCGCCACATTCGGGCTCCCTTTAC
>CAYNDN010000082.1:0-9871 GCA_964395075.1 uncultured Lentimicrobiaceae bacterium
TCCATTGCAACCGCCATGTAGTAGTAGGCATCCACTTTGTTGATGCCTTTTACTTTGAGGGCTTTTTCAGCAACTTTCCGAAGTGCATCAAAATCACCTGTTTCCATGAGTATCCTGGAATAGTTGAGGTATCCTGCAGGATAATCAGGGGCAAACTTTACGGCAAGCCTCAGGTGGTATGTAGCACGTTCAAAATCGCTGAACCTTGTGCGAATGATCCATCCCAGGTGATTGTGAGCCCTGCCATAATCAGGTTCATCAGTGATAAGCTCTTCAAGAACAGCTTTTGCCTCTACAATTTCGCCTCTTTCAATCAGGGTGTCGGCGTGCAGAAATCTTGCTTCTGCGTCCATGTACCTTTCCATAGCTAATCATTTTTAGTTTGCCGTCAGGTGGTCTTTTCTCAAATCGAAAAGGGCATACTTATACCGGACAGATATACAACCACCACAGGCGTGAATAATCACCATATATATCTGACACATTTCTTAGTAGCTCGGAGAAAAATCAGGGGAAATTTTTAAAATCAGGGCAAAAAAAACCCGGCTTCAATTTCCATGCAGCCGGGTTTAAATATCTTTGTCGATTATTAATCAACTATTTAAAACATACTTACCCGACTCTTTCCAGTTGCTTGAATTTCCCGGCTCCTGAAAAAGGACTTCAAAATCATTATGTAAATTTAAAATTTTCAGCATTATTATGTATTTATTTTGCGCTGCAAATGTAGGTATATATTTTAAATATACAACTTTTTTTGTGATTTTTCAATAAATTTTTTACAGTTTATTAATTATCAACCTCTTACGATGAGGAATTTTTTTTACACACCCCCAACCTGGACGAGCCAAAACAGGGTACAAGTTTTTCGATTGTTGAAACCTGTTTGTTTTTGGCTTGTCCAAGTTGGGAAATAATCATTGATATTTATGAATAAAACAGGCTAAGAAGTACTACTTTTTCCTTTTGAAAGCCAAAGCCTTCAATATCCATCTTGGAAGTGGCTTTTCAGGATCGCGTTTATCCAGGTTCAAGGAGATATTGAATTTTTCGATTATTGGAATTTTGTGTGTTTCAACAAATTCAATGGGTATGCCATCGGGATCGGAGATGTAACCAAAATGTCCTGCCGCCTCTCCCATGTCGAAGCTGTTGCCACCTTCAATCTGGCTGGTACTGTCAACGGTGAATGGATGGCCGGCTTGCTTGCATTTCTCCTTCAGCTCATCGAATCCGGTAACATCAAAACAGAGATGGATAAATCCCGGGTCGCCCCAAATCCTGTCTTTGTAAATTTCAACAGGCTTCCTGTCGAGTGCCTGGATCAGTTCGATTTGTGTTGGGCCAAAAAACTCCGAAAATGCCCCTTTTCTGGGTTTTGAATGTGCAAGCAGAATTCGTCTGAATTTACCATCACCTCCCGGCAAGTTGGGCAAATCATCAAAAACCCCGGTTTCGTCGTACAAAACTTCATCGTAATTGAGTATGCCCTGATAAACTTTCAATGACTTTTCGATATCCGATACGCCGATTACTGCACCAAACACTCCGCCATTTTCCGATTTCCCTTTGGTAAAGTATGAAGGCTCCTCCACCACCTGGTAGATATTCCCCCAGAGATCATAAGCAAAAAAACTTCCTTTTCCGTTGGGTGCATCCAGCACAGTTCCTGATATTTTCACCTTTTTTCGGTAGAGGTCCTTAAACGATTTCCGGATGTTATTGGTTTTTAGCTTACAAATGTTGATGCCAATATCGCCCAGCTTCATATTAAAACCAGGAGGTTGGGGTTTTTTCCCGGTGTGTTGCCATATTTCAAATCCTCCACCACCATGCATGTTTAATGCAAGCACAGCATGACGTTCGCGTGGCTGCCCTTCGGTGTAGTGAAGCATAAATTCGGCAATGGCCTTTTCATCAAAAATCTCTATGTCCATTCCGAAATTTTTCCTGAACCATTGGTACCCGGAATACAAATCCACTACTCCGATTCCAATTTGCTGAATACCTACAATATTTATCCCCATTTTTTATGTTGATTTTATCTTTCCGGCAATTTTAAAAAACAAAGATGGGAAAAATCGTTTTATGTACACCATCAAAATTTCTTTCCTGCCAATAAAAACTTCGCGTTTTTTATGTTGGATGGCAGCCAGATACTTGTGTGCACAAATGCTGGCCGGCATTCCTTTGTCCTGTCCTTCATCCATTTTACTGTATGGCTTCCCATCAGGTAACAGTGCATTTTTCGAGATTTCCGTTTTTATCCTCCCTGCACAAACGAGTGTAACATAAATGTTATTTTTTCTTTCTTCAAGGCTAAACGACTCAAAATAGCCATGAAGTGCATGTTTTGCTGCCGCATAAGCTGAACGCATGGGGAAACCAAACTTTCCGGTAATACTGCTTGTTACCGCAATATGTCCTCCACCATTCAGCTTCATTTGCTTCACAACTTTTTTTACAATGAGGATGTTGCTAAAGTAATCCAGCTCCATAATTTCGCGATCCACCTGTTCTTTGGTTTCAACGGCAAGTCCTCGTTGGCTTTTTCCGGCATTCAAGATCAGGACGTCAATTTTTTCATAAATTCCCATGGCCTCATCAGCCATTTCCCGCACATCATTGGGGTTGGCGAGATTACCGGGCAACAACCTGATTTCGCTTTTGCCATCTTCAACAGATTTTACAGCTTCGTGAAGTTTTTTCTCGTTTGATGATGTTACGATCAGGCGAGCACCCTGTTTGTGCAATAATTTCATCAACCAAAACCCGATACCCGAGGAAGCCCCTGTAATCCAAACCACTTTATCCCAATAAAAGCCCATGCCTGTTACGAATGATTGGCGAAATTAACAAATTCAAGAAAGTAGAATAATGTATTTGTTATCAAACCATCAAATTAAGTTTTGAACGATGCTGTTTCGAATTCCAAGATCATAAAAATGTATTTCCGCTTTCCGGTAAGTTCATTTCTCAGGTTACTGCTAAATGAGTATAAATGGAAAATTGTAATAGATCGCTCCAGGTTCTTTGACTCCAAAACTTCCCTTACACGATAATGTTCGCAATTTACATACATTGCATTTTCGTGTTCATCAATAATTTTCTTTACCAATGTTGAGTCAAGTTTAAAAAAGAGACGAAAATGGTTCATGCAAAGCTCGCAGAGAAAACGCAAAATCCGCAAAGAATAGTTAATAAGTACTTTAGCTTTGCGTTCTTTGCGAAAAACATAGCGTTCTTTGCGTGAAATGGGTTTTTAGACCGGTCTCAATGTTGTTTCCCCAACCTGTTTGGCAACATAAAGAATGATTACCTTGCCTTTGAATATCCAATTCTCTGTTTCATCTAGTAGCGACCTTTTTATTTACATTTTAATCAATTTTGACGAAGTTTAAGCTGATAAATTTCAATGAATTCGTCGAGTTGACCTGATAAATTTAAAGAAATGACGAAGTAGTAAAATTTCGGATATTCAGGAACCAAAAAACTCGTCCTTGAAATTGATGAGAAAAACCTCCTTTGTAGCGCGGGTAACAGCAGTGTAGAGCCAGCGCAGGAACTCCTGGTCGAACTTGCCATCGGGGAGCCAGGGCTGGTCAATGAACACGGTTTCCCATTGCCCGCCCTGGGTTTTGTGGCAGGTGAGTGCATAGGCAAATTTCACCTGGAGGGCATTGAACCATGCATTGTTTTTTACTTTTTCCATACGCCGGCGGCGCTCAGGGATATCTTCGTAATCCTTCATCACCTCCCCGAAGAAGCGCTGATTATCTTCATAGGACAGGGCTGGTGTTTCGGCGGTAATGGTGTCGAGCATAAGTTTGAGGTCGATCTCCGGATGATCGGGATAATCCACCAGCCGCACCAGTGCGTCGGCAAACCGGAAGCCATACATTTCGGTGATCTTCCTGATTTTTTGGATTTCGATAATATCGCCGTTGGCGATGAAACCTGCGGGCGATTCTTTGGGCAGCCAGAAATAATTGTTACGCACCACCATCATATAATCGCCTGCTGAGATTTCCTCTTCCCGAAAGAGTATTCTGTGGCGTATTTCCCGGTTGTAGATATTTGCTCTTTTATTGGAACGGGTGATGATGATGGTTTTATCATCGCCATAATCCTTATGGGCAAAAAGCAGGGCATCTTCCAGTTGGGTGGAGTCGATGGCATGGATATCCGGAAAATTCCGGAGATGAAATACCGGGTAATTGAAGTCTTCCTTTGCAATTTTTTCACGGATGTGTGTGGCATTGGCCAGGATTCCCGATTCCAAAGATTGTCGCATCACTTCTTTGAGTTCCAGCTTTCGGAACTGCAGGCTGAAGGAAGTCTCCAGAAATTTGGCATCCAAAGCCGGCGAAAGATCAGCACCTACCGGAGGTAATTGCGCTGTATCCCCGATCAGGATCAGGCAACAGTTTTTCCCGGAATACACATAATCAATAAGGTCGGTGAGCAGATCGGTGTCCGAATAAAACCTGCCATCCTGCGAAGGCTTGCCGGGAATCATGGAAGCTTCATCCACAATAAAAACAGTGTTGGTGTGCAGATTGTCCATCCGGGCCATGTAAACCCCACCTTCTTTAGTGGTGCGGGGCATATAAATTTTTTTATGGATGGTAAAAGCCTGTTTACCGGAATAGGCGGCCATAACTTTTGCCGCACGTCCGGTGGGAGCCAGCAAAACAGTTTTGAGATGCAATGATGGCGCAGCCTTTACCAAAGCACTCAGGATTGTGGTTTTACCGGTACCAGCATATCCCTTAAAAAGGAAAGCCTCTTTTTTGTTGCGGTTCAGGATAAACTCAGCCAGAGCCAGGATAAGGATGCGCTGGCCTTCGGTGGGTTCAAAGGGAAAATATCTGAAAATAAGATCTTCAACCTGCCGGATTTGCATTGGAAGTTAATTGTTAATCGTTAATCGTTATTCGTTATTCGTTAATCGTTATTCGTTATTCGTTAATCGTTATTCGTTAATCGTTAATCGTTAATCGTTATCCGTTAATCGTTATCCGTTAATCGTTATCCGTTAATCGTTATCCGTTATTCGTTATTCGTTATTGGTTATTCGTTTGAGGTTATTCTTTATAGGTTAATTGTTATGGGTTATTCGTTATGGATTATCGGTTATCCGTTATTGGTTAATCCTTTGGGTTATTCGTTATGGATTATCCGCTAATGGTTAATCGTTATGGGTTTGAGCACCCTGCTGGATATTCTAGCATATAATTTCAGATCGCCTGGCCGATTAACGGATAACTCAATAACTCTTCATCCTTATGAGCTTTCCTGTATGCGTGAATTCTTCACCACTTACCTGGTAAATGTAAATCCCGGGAGGCACCTGCCGGCCAAAATCATCGTAGCCGCCCCAGGTTATTTCATGCGAACCGGAATTCATTATTTCTGAAGATAATTTGCGAATATGTTTCCCGCTCAGGTCGTAAATGTCTATATCAATTTTGGCAACATCTTCAAGGCTGATGGTAATGGTGGCATCGTGTACAAAAGGATTTGGATACGCTGATATTGCGGGTGTACGTTGTATGGCGTTTTCGATACCTGGCACACCCACCACATAATCTTCGAGATCGAAAAATTCGAGTATGGCATACAAATAATCCCTGCGCTGTTCGGTATATGTTTCATCGCCCAACGATCCAAACTCGGTAACAGCACCAACGGTTTTGTAGTTCCACACGGGGTTTGCCGTAGCAATGTACATTTCTTCGTTTCCATCGGCGGTAAAAATCGGGTAGGCCGGTTCTTCCGGGTTCATCACGCAAGGCACAAAATTATTTGCCCCTGAAAAGGTAAAAGCCATACCTTCGGTAAAAGTTCCTTCAATACCGGTAACCTGATCGAAATTGGTAAAAGTGATTTGTGTTGCCCCGGCATTAAATTTAGGATGTAATGAGGTTTGTTCATCAAAAGTCCAGGTCATGGCGCCTTCCATATAAAGGTTACCGCCTTCATTGAGGTAGTTCACCAGGCTCTGGGCTTCCTCCTGCGAAATGGCGCTGCTCTCCAGGAACCCACCGAGGCAAACAAAGACCGATCGGAACATTTCGAATTCTTCTGGCAGGGTGGAGGTATAAATCACTTCAACGCCCAATTCGTCCATAGCAGCCAGGATGGCTTCGGCAGAAGCAGGATTAGAACCTTTGCGAAAAACCACAGCCGTGTATTGCCCAATGGTGATTTGATACGATTTGCTGATTTCATAGGCATCATTGAAATGGAGTGTTACGTCCAGGTTCACCTCATCAGCAATGGGAATTTCGTTATCCGCTGATAACTGGAAGGTAACCACTTTTTCCTTACCGGGGACCAGTGTGCCACCTGGAAGGGTAGGCTCAACCACAGAAACCATTTCGTGATCCGATTCAAGTGTTACTTCAATATTGCTCACATCCAGTAGTCCGGCATTGGATACTTTTACAACCACATCAACTGTTTCGCCCGGATCGAGCCGGTTGTTGTTATCATCCTGAATTTTGAGCGATTCGATATGCATGGAAGGTGAGAATGCCTCAAAGCTGATTTTTCCATTCCAGTCTGCTTCATTGGAAGTGAGTAATAAGTCGCTCAAAAACCCATATTGGTTCGGGCAGTCTTCCAATGCTTTCAGTGTAAAAGCCTCTTCGATGGTTTTGCTTTCACCGGGATTGAGGCTACTGAATTCCGCATTTCCAGAAATCACTTCCAGGAATGGATCATCACTCACAAAATCTGCAACAACATTCTGGAATGCTTCTTCATAAATATTTTTAGCTGTGAGGTTGATGGTAAAGGTTTCACCGTTTTCTATCATACCATCATCACCTGCATTCACCAAATAGTCAAAAATCAATCCGTCTGAAATTTGAAACATGCGTGAATCACGCAATCCCAGATCATCAGTAACCAATACCTTGATATTCCGGATATTTTCCATTGGCTCAATATTTCCGGACAACCAACCATCACCTGAAATATTTAGCCCTTCAGGAATGGCTTCAGGAATTAATCTGTAAGATGAAATTTCGGGTATTAAAGTGGAGTTCGACTTGGAGAGCAGGGTATAGTCAGTCTCATCACCAGCTGATACTCCAGCATACCATACTACTTCCTCATCAAGGTTTATATCATTATAAAAGAAATCAACATTTCCATCAGGATAAAGCACCATTGCAAATTCTCCCTCACCTACGTATTCGTCAAAATAAAACAATGGCCCATTCCAGCGGAATGCTGCAAAATATGCATTGCCTTCGTACCAGATTTCAGGTTCATCACGCAGCGGATCATTGTAATAAGTCACCGTTGAAAAGTTAAAAGCCGAGATATTCTTCACTTTTTTGAACAGCAAAAACGGATCATTAAAATAGGGCCAGGGATAAAGATCAGGCGCAAACATCAGAAATCCATTTTCGTGGATAAATACGGAGTCGTATCTCTCACCGTAAAACGGGAACTCAAAATCAATCTTTTTACCTACATAATGCACATTGGGTAATTCTGTATAAAGCCGCTCATCATCAATTTCCGGCATCTCAAGGTTGTATTGTTGCTGGTGCCAGGGTGTTTGCAGGTGCCAGGTATAAGGTTGTTGACCTCCCTGAGCTTCCAGTTCAACACTGTAATTTTTCCCACCTGTCAGGGCTGGTAGCTCTTGTGTAGATATTTCCACTTTATCAAAATCAGGATTGTGCACAATACCGAGCCTGGTGGTGCCATCTTCAACCAGTGCAATGTCCTGTTCAGTGCACGGGATATCAATCAATCCATTGGTGTAATCCATGAGTGTAAGTCCGATTAATCGTCCTGTACCTTCATTCAGCGGATCGGTTTCAATAACCTGAAGGAAAAATTTTGCTAGCTGGCCAGGCTCAATATGGCCAAGCAGTGGCGTAATATCGAGGCCGGCTTCAAGAAACTTATCCAGTTCATTCAGTCTTCTGCCCTGCATGTAGTTGTGTCCTCCCTGGTAATTAAAAAACGGGAATTCTATCACATGCTCCGGTATGAGTGATGCAGTATCAGAGGATACCCCGGCAGTGATTTTGATCTTCCCGCGTGAGTCGTGTTTGATGGTAAACTTAAAGGTAAGTTTTGGTTCGTGGGTTTCTTTGGCATCCAGCACATGCACGCTGTGGTTCCAGATGCCACCTTCGCCAAGGTTATCAGCCAGGGTTTTGTACATCATATAACAAAACCCTGAATCTGCCCAGTTGTTGCCGTAGCTGTTCACAAACTTCAGCCCGCCAATTTCCCAGTCTTTCATATCCACAATACCATCATCGTTGATATCGATATTGTTGGTGTACTGATCATCGCCGTTATAATCAAAACGGATGCTATCATGGTAACCAACAATGGTCATGGCATGGGTGGCGGCACTTCCGGAATATGCAAACATGACGTGCTTACCGGCTTCCGGGCTGTCTTCAGGTAGTGTACCATAGCCATACGGGCTGGAAGCATAGTAACTCGCAACTCCGCCGGTCTCCGAACCTTCCATGTGGTTTTCGAGCCAATGCTTCAGCGTGGTCAGGCCTTCTTCATTGTTCACTTTGATCTGGCTCACACCCCTGATCCGGTTGTGCATGGCGTTGTAGTATTTATCATATCCGGTCATCCACCGGATGCCTTCAGTAAGGTCCATACCTCCATAATCTGTTACATTTGGATTGCCACCGGCTTTAATGATCTCAAAACTGTGCAGATAACTTACCCCAAAATAACCTGATCCTCCATTTTGAAAATTCCAGGTAAAATGTGACGGGTACTGGTTGGTGGTATCATCGGATGGCAGATCACGTAACCGGTTAATTTCATACGTAAAGTTGTAGGATACACCACTGGCCTGGCCGCAGCAGGCGCCGTTCTGATTAAATACCGGCCTCAGATATGGAGATTCTGAATTGTCGTGAAGAACTGGCAAGTCCCGGCTTTTCAACGATTCAGACATACTAAGAACAGGAAGAGATTCCAGAAGCATGGAATCACATTTTGAAATAATTGCCTTTTTCGTGTTTTGATTAAAAAAATTGATTTGTGCTGTAGCAGTACTGAATATAAAAATTAATATCGCGAGCGGTAAGTATCTGGTCTTCATGTGCGTTAACTTCTAATTAAAAAAAGTTTCGTGCAAGCTAGCAATTTATCCGGCCCATATTTCCGGATTTAAGATTTTGGTAAAAAGTAATCAGAAAACGGTGGCATGCTTCAATAATTGCCGTTCACAATCTATATTTCAAATTCCTTTATAATTTACCTATCATTGCAATATTTTTTTATTGTCGTTTGTTTAGAGTTTGAATTTTATACAATGATTAAAAATCAACAATAAATACAAAAATCCCTAAAGGGAATGAATCAGGAAGAATTGACCAGTACCTCCGCTACTGAAACCACGGTGATGGAAGAAGATAGCGGGAAACTTGAGGTTTTCGGTGCCCGGGTACACAACCTCAAAAACATAGATGTTACCATACCCCGAAACAAGCTTGTGGTGATTACCGGATTGAGCGGCAGCGGAAAGTCATCGCTGGCTTTCGACACGATTTATGCCGAGGGGCAGCGCCGCTACATGGAAACATTCTCAGCCTATTCGCGGCAATTTATCGGGAATATGGAACGGCCTGATGTGGACAAGATCGATGGCCTGAGCCCGGTAATTTCCATCGAACAAAAAACAGTCAATAAAAATCCCAGGTCAACTGTTGGAACGATCACCGAAGTATATGATTTCCTGCGACTGCTTTATGCCCGGATCGGGGAAGCGTACTCGCTGAAGACCGGCGAAAAAATGGTGCGGTACACCGAAGAGCAGATCATCTCGATTCCGGTGGTCGGGCAGCTCGACGACGACCGAACG
>CAYNDN010000082.1:9881-11086 GCA_964395075.1 uncultured Lentimicrobiaceae bacterium
AGATCATCAATCTCATTGCTGAAAAATACCAGGATAAGGGAATCAATATTTTGTCGCCGGTGGTAAAGGCGCGAAAAGGCCACTACCGGGAATTGTTTGAGCAGATCAGGAAGCAGGGTTACCTGAAAGTACGGGTGGATGGTGAGATAAAAGATTTGGTTTTTGGGATGAAGCTGGACCGCTACAAAACTCACGACATAGAAATTGTGGTAGACCGAATGCAGGTTGATGAGGAATCGTTGGAGCGGCTGGCAAAATCTGTCCAAAATGCATTGAAGGTTGGCAAAGGTGTGATGATGATCCACCATCCGGAAGATAATTCGGTGCGCCACTTCAGCAAACTGCTGATGTGCCCCTCCACCGGAATTTCGTATGACGAGCCCGAACCAAACACCTTTTCGTTTAATTCTCCGTATGGCGCATGCACCCATTGCAACGGACTGGGCGAAGTTTCGGAGATCGATTTTAAAAAGGTGATTCCTGATGATAAAAAAAGCATTCGCAAAGGAGGCCTTGCGCCACTGGGAGAATTTAAGAACAACTGGGTTTTTAAGCAGATAGAAGCCATCGGTGAAAAGTATGGTTTTAACCTGGACACACCCATCCAGAAAATCCCAAAAGAAGGCATGACCACCATTCTTTATGGGTCAAACGAAGTAATCCATGTAAAAAACGATTATCTGGGCGTAACCAATTCTTATGCGCTCAATTTCGAAGGGATCATCAATTTTATCCAAAACCAGGATGATGAAAACTCATCACAATCCATCAAAAAATGGGTAGGTAGTTTTATGAATAAAGTGCCTTGCCCTGAATGTCATGGTGCCCGCCTTAAGCCCGAATCTTTGCATTTTAAAATATTGGATAAAAATATTTCGGAGCTGGCCAATACCGATCTGATCGGTTTAAAAAACTGGGTTGATGCACTTCCTGAAAAACTTGCTGAAAGACAAATTACCATAGCTCGTGAGATCATTCGCGAAATCAGTACAAGAATCAGCTTTTTGTTAGAAGTCGGTCTGGATTATATCACACTCAACCGGCCCGCCCGAAGTCTTTCAGGGGGAGAATCCCAGCGTATTAGGCTCGCCACACAAATCGGGTCTCAACTCACAGGTGTGCTTTACATTTTGGATGAACCCAGCATTGGCCTGCACCAGCGCGACAACCAACGGCTGATTGAAGCTTTGAAAGAATTGCGTGAT
>CAYNDN010000082.1:11096-11977 GCA_964395075.1 uncultured Lentimicrobiaceae bacterium
CGGGCGAACCGGTGGGCATATTGTTGGCCAGGGTGCTCCGGGCGAAATGATGAATTGCAGCACCATCACCTGCCAGTATCTGAGCGGCACACGCGAAATTCCCATACCAAAAAAAAGGCGTAAAGACAACGGAAAAAATATAGAACTCAAAGGCGCAGAAGGCAACAACCTGAAAAAGGTGAACTTAAATCTTCCGCTCGGCCAGTTGATTTGCATAACCGGCGTATCCGGAAGCGGAAAATCTACGCTGATCAACGAAACGCTCTACCCGATACTCAGCACTCATTTTTACCGGTCGGATAAAAAAGCGTTGAAATACAAATCCATCAAAGGCCTTGAGCATGTAGATAAAGTCATTGAAATTGACCAGTCGCCGATTGGCCGTACGCCGCGATCCAACCCGGCCACCTACACCAAAGTATTCGACGAGATCAGGAAATTATACGGGTCGCTCCCCGAATCGCAAATCAGGGGCTACAAGCCGGGCAGATTTTCATTTAATGTAAAAGGTGGCCGCTGCGAAACCTGCAAAGGTGCCGGAGTAAAGGTGATTGAAATGAACTTCTTGCCCGACGTTCAGGTGCCTTGCGAAGATTGCTATGGAAAACGTTACAATCGCGAAACACTCGAAGTCAGGTACAAAGGTAAATCGGTGAATGATGTGCTGAACATGACCATCAACCAGGCGGTTGAATTTTTTGAGCATATTCCATCTATCATCCAAAAAATCAGGACACTGAAAGATGTAGGCCTGGGATATATCACGCTTGGCCAACAATCCACAACCCTATCCGGGGGTGAAGCACAACGGGTAAAACTTGCAGCAGAACTCTCGAAACGCGACACCGGGAAAACCCTATACATCCT
Organism: uncultured Lentimicrobiaceae bacterium; assembly: GCA_964395075.1. Taxonomy (GTDB): domain Bacteria; phylum Bacteroidota; class Bacteroidia; order Bacteroidales; family 4484-276; genus SABY01. Next base: position 11,964 of record CAYNDN010000082.1, read on the forward strand.
GGATGAGCCTACTA
>CAYNDN010000082.1:11987-12839 GCA_964395075.1 uncultured Lentimicrobiaceae bacterium
TTGAACAAACTGGTAGACAAAGGTAACTCCGTGCTGATCATCGAACACAACATGGACGTAATAAAAGTGGCTGACCACATTATCGATCTGGGACCCGAGGGAGGCAACAGAGGTGGAAAAATCATTAATGAAGGCACACCGGAGGAAATTGTGAAGTCAGGCAAAGGGTTTACGGCGAAATTTTTGAAGGCAGAGCTTGTTGATTAGGAGGGAGTTTTGAGTGGGTAGTAAGAAGAAAGTAGTGAGTGATGAGTTTTGAGTTTTACTGCTGATGACATCCTTTGAGCTTAAATCTTGTAACATGGTGGCCATGGCGCAGGCGAGGCAGGGATTGGAGCGGTAGCCTGACGAAGTGGCGGCAGATGCTTTTTGCAGGTTGGCGGGGGCTGACGGAGGAAGACACCCGGCAAACGCAAAAACACTGGTGGCACGAGACAGCTAATAGCGGAAAGTCCGGTTGCCTCCCAAACAAATTTCTTCGATATGGTATCAGGATAAACCCGGTTGCCTCGCATATAATCAAAAGAATAATTAATGCAAAAAAATAATATCATGAGTGAAGCAGATAAAGACCCTTTTTATGAAAATATTGATGAAAAAGTAAAAAAAGCACTTGCTCCAAAAAACTGGAACGAAATAAAAACCAACGATTCCTGGACGGTTTTTAAGGTGATGTCGGAGATGGTTGAAGGTTTTGAAAAGCTGGCCAGGATAGGGCCGTGCGTTTCTGTGTTTGGTTCGGCCCGGACACCGGATAACCATAAAAATTACCAACTGGCTGAAGAGATTGCATACCTGCTCACCAAAAAGGGTTTTGGAATCATCAGTGGTGGCGGGCCCGGAATTATGGAG
>CAYNDN010000083.1:0-3946 GCA_964395075.1 uncultured Lentimicrobiaceae bacterium
AATTTATATGAATAAATAAATAGCTGGAGCGTAAGCTGGACGATATTTAGATTTAGGTGTGGTGGTACATTGAACCAATTTACAATCTGTGAGTCCCTTTGAGCATTTTAAAATAATAAACGGCGGTCACACCTGGCCGGGAAGTGTTTTTTCAACCGGATCAGGAAATACCAACCAGGACATCGATGCATCGATTGAAATCTGGAAGTTTTTCCGGAAATTTGATGTCAATGGACTTATCACGCCCACTGCCATCGATGCAAACAAGAAAACTGGTACTCCGCTGGATGTATTCCCGAATCCGGCTACCGGCAGAATCACTGTTTCCATTAATGATCGAACCATTACCAGGCTATTGATCCGCAATTTAATGGGACAAGTACTACGGGAAGTAAGTGTCAATCAACCACAAATGTCGTTGGATGTTTCTGAATTACCCAAAGGAAGTTACTTTATTGAGGCCAACGGCAACATACAAAAATCCTTGAGCCCGGTCAAGCTGATCATCAATTAATTTAATTTTCAGGCCGTCATGATAAATCTTTGCCTTTTGATAACTTTGCAACACACCGAAATTCAAACAGATGAAAATCATCTCCATTAAAGGCCTGCAAAAAACATTTGGCAAAATTAAAGCCGTCAAGGACATCGATCTTGAGATAGAGCAGGGTGAGTTTTTTGGATTACTTGGCCCAAATGGTGCCGGCAAAACCACTACAATAAACATCCTGAGCACTGTAATGAAACCGGATAAGGGAGAGGTTTCCATCAATGGGTTCGATTTAAAAAAGGAACCGGCCAGGTGCAAGCAATCCATCGGAATTGTTCCCCAGGAACTGGCTTTGTATGAAGAGCTGACTGCACGGGAAAATCTTGTTTTCTGGGGCAGCATGTACGGCATTCCGAAAGCCATCCTGCAAAAGCGGGCAGATAACCTTCTTGATTTATTTGAGTTGAGCGAAAGGAAAAACTCGGCCATAAAAACCTTTTCCGGTGGCATGAAACGCCGCATCAATATTGCTGCTGCCATGCTACATCAGCCGGATATTTTATTGATGGACGAACCTACCGTTGGTGTGGACCCGCAAAGCCGGAACAAAATTTATGATGTGCTTGCCAAATTCTCAGAGGACGGAATTACAATTATCTACACTACACATTACATGGATGAGATAGAAAAGCTGTGTAACCGCATCGGAATCATCGATCATGGGGAAATAATTGCGCGCGGAACCCTGGATGAATTGAGAAAGTTAACCGGAGCAGACCAGCATATTATTATCCATTTTGAAAAGAGCGGAGATCAGGGACTGATCAGGTTAAAGGAAGCATTTGGCGAAAGATTAACCATTGATGTTGACAAAATCATTTTCGCTGCCAAAAATGTTTCCCGGGATTTACCTGTCCTCATAAAAAAATGCACGGAACACTGCAAGGCACTTACCCACATAGAAATTGAAAAATCGAGCCTGGAGCAGGTATTCCTGAATCTGACCGGAAGAAAACTACGCGACCAGTAAATGCTTAAAAAACTTAAACCATGATAAGAATTGCTATAAAGGATTTCAAAATATTTTTACGGGATATTAAAGCTGTATTACTCACATTTTTACTTCCAATTGCACTTATCAGCCTTTTCGGGCTTGCCTTTGGCGGTTTGGGTAGTGGGGACAGTGAGCAAAGCCCTGTAAATATTTTTATCTCCGACCTCGACAGTACCTCAAAATCACAGGAGATCATCAATAAACTGGGCGATCTGGAAGAAATCAACCTTTCTCCAATCGATTTTGAAACCGGAAAAAATGAGATCATGAATGGCGACAAACTGGCCATGCTGGTTTTTTATGAAGGATTTGCGGATTCCATAGAAGCCGGAAAACCAGAGCCCATTGAGCTGTTTTACGATGAAGCCCGTGAAATGGAAGCCGGTCTTGTGCAGTACGCCCTTATCAGCAACCTGATGGAGGTTTTGGGCTCAGAAACCCTGAAAAAGAAAATCGTCAGGTCGATCAACGATCGCTATCCGGATATTGATCCCTCGATCATGGGAACCATCGAAGAAGAAATTGTCCTTCAGTTTGAACCGGCAGACAATGAAGGTGAGTTGGATGAAGGCGGCAGCATAATGGACGAAATGGGAAGCCTTGAGATCACTGCATTATCAAGGAAAAAATCGGTGAACTGGGCTTTGATCCAGTCTTTTGCAGGTACCGCAGTGATGATGCTGCTTTTCAGCGTGGCCGGGATGGGCAGCACCATTTTGGGTGAACGCGAAGACGGCACTTTAAAACGTTTGCTCTATTCACCTGTAAATCCGGGATTTATCATGTTCGGAAAAATGATCAATGCTGTTGCAATCAGCATTATTCAACTGATCGTGATGCTGGTTTATTCCTGGCTGGTTTTGGGGCTTGATATTGGTGATAATCCTTTGATCCTCCTTATCCTGATTCTTGCCACGGCATTTGCGTGCTCAGGGTTTGGCATTTTCATAGCTGCAATCAGCACAAGCCGCAAGCAGGCCGAAAGCCTCTCTACAATTATCATCCTGATCATGTCGGCCATTGGCGGCAGTATGATCCCATTGATTTTTATGCCTGAAATAATGCAAAAGATGGCCGTTATCTCGGTAAACTACTGGGCGATACAGGGATTTTATGATGTCCTGGGGCGTGCATCGGATCTATCAGGCCTGGTAACAAAAATAGGTGTGCTGTTTTTAATCGGGGGAATTATGACTACCATCTCAATTATGATGTTCAAACGAAATATAAGAAAAATTGCATAACCGGCGGATTAATTTGGGAAGGCCAGAATTTTAGTTACATTCACTAGCCTATCATACCTGCCACCCAACGGCTTGTAGTAAATAAAGAAGTTGTATTCGTTATTCATGTCAAAGAAATTCCCCTCCATCATCTCAGTTTCCCCTATGGTTTCGTTGTTGGGCAACAGCAGAAAATGGTAATTATAGTAGCCCTGCTTCAGGAACAGAGATCCTTCAAAGCCACCCCGGTCAAAATTATAAGTAAGTTTAGCCTCCGGTAAAAACTGCCAGTAGGTTAGCCCACCCATAACATAAAGCTCACCCCGGATTAGTGGTGTTTCGTAAGGAATGAAAAAATTCACATGGGCATAATCGGCCTCGAAGTTGGTGTTGTACATGTCTTCGGTTTTGATCAAAAACCTGCCATTAATGCTTTCCTGTACGTTCTCAAAAACATTTTTCTTTTTCACCAGGTCATCATGCAAAATAACCTGATATCCATTTTCGGGAGAATATTCAATGGCAGCAACCCGGAATGAATTGTACCTAAGGCTTTTCAAATCAAAATACCTGAAGGCATTTCCACCGTCAAAATCATTTACTCCATCGTGATCATACAAAAGTTCGGTACCTGTGATCAGCCTCGGTTGCAAATCAGTTATGGCATTGTCCCAACGGCCATTTTGCCTGATTGTAACATCAATTTCCCGATAAGGATCGCTAAGTTGCAATCCGGCAGTCTGAATGCTGAATCGTACTTCCTGGCGGGTATCCCTATCTGCTATTTTTGCCGGTTTTCGCACCCTTGCAAGTATGGTAACTTTTGGATCCAATACATAAAACCGGCGGGTAAATACTACATTTTCAGGTTCGCCATCCAGGTAAACTTTCAGCAGATAATTTCCCGACAAACGCCAGCGGATGATATCGTTGGGCAGGGTTTTCCAGTAGTGCGTGTAAGATTGCATGGTGTTAACCGAATACTGAAAATGATCAATAAAATCATCCTGAAAACTTTCGAGATATTCATTAGGCATCAGGTCCGACTCATTCCAGTCGGAATCACAATGCACAATGGTGTATTCATATTTTTTGTAGTCCCCATCCAGATCATCAAACCGAAACACCAGTCTATCATCAGAGTTTAACAGCAAAACAGGCTCTTCCATCTCCGCCCCC
>CAYNDN010000083.1:3956-7149 GCA_964395075.1 uncultured Lentimicrobiaceae bacterium
CGAGCACCGTTTTTATGTTGTCCTTGTAAATGTAATCGGAGTTGCGAACAAAGTTTTCCTGGTAATAATCAAATTCTCTGTCCTGTTGTGCAAAGGCGTTTGAAAGAAATAAGCAGAAACCGAGCAGTAAAATCAGGTTTTTCATGATAGTGAACATTAAAATGATTTTTCAAAAATAGGCCAAAATTGGCAGCAGAATTACAAAAACCGGACAAAACTGTGATTGTTGTAAAATTCCGGGAATATTTCACGAATTATTGTTTTTTCTACTAAAAAAATTCCAGCAATTAAACCCTTAAATAATTTTTTTGTTAATAGATTAACAACACATGCAATTATTTAAATATTTTTGCCGCTGTAATTTGAAATCAACATCACAATTTGTATGTTTGCCAAACAAAAACCTGACTTAAATCAACCTTTTTAAACAGATATATCAACATTGCATAATTATTAACATCCAGTGAATTAAAAATCAAAATCACATAATTTTACTAAGATTTTAATTCATATTATTGCACCGCTTTTTGCGGAATCGGGCACACAAATCAAAGAATCAGGTACCATTTTGAAATAAAAATATGTCGAAAACGATCACTATTAAACAAGGTTTAAACATCAACCTTCTGGGTGAGGCTGAGAAGACCATATCAGAAGTTGAGGCTGGCAGTTACGCTATTAAGCCCATCGACTTTCATGGTGTTTTCCCAAAGCTTCTGGTACACGAAGGTGACGTGGTAAAAGCCGGTACGCAAATCTTTTACGATAAGTACCGCGACAATATCAAGTTCAGTTCGCCGGTTAGCGGAACTGTAAAAGAAATCAGGCGCGGAGCTAAACGGGTTCTTCTGGAAGTAACCATTGAGGCAGATGCAGAACAAGAATTCATTGAATTTGGTAAAGCCGATCCCAACTCTTTAAGCCGGGAGCAAATCATCAAAAAATTGCTCGAAAGCGGGGTTTGGCCTATGATAAGACAGCGCCCTTACACGGTAATTGCTAATCCGGATGAAGTACCCAAGGCTATCTTTATTTCGGGTTTTGACAGCTCTCCCCTGGCTCCGGATTACGACCTGATCGTGCATGGCCAGGGCGAAGCATTCCAGGCCGGCATTGATGCCATAAAGAAATTAACTGATGGCACAGTTCACCTGAACCTGCCTGCCCGTGAAGCCAAATCAAAGGTTTTCACCAATTCAAAAAATGTTCAGATTAATTTTTTCAAAGGTCCACATCCTGCCGGAAATGTTGGCGTACAAATCAATAAACTTGACCCCATAAATAAGGGTGAAGTTGTTTGGCATCTGCGTCCGCAGGAGGTGCTTTCCATTGGTCGCCTTTTCACCGAAGGCCGTTTTAATCCTGAACGCATTGTTGCCCTTACAGGGTCTGAAGTTGAAAAACCAAGGTATTACAAAACCAAAATTGGTGCTTCAATTGCTGAATTCATCAAGGACAACATTAAAGAAGGTAAGGTAAGATACATTTCAGGTAATCCGCTTACCGGACGCAAAATTGACAAAAACGGATTTATTGGTTTTTACGATGGCCAAATCACAGTCTTGCCCGAAGGCGACTACTACGAAATGTTTGGCTGGGCGCTGCCCGGATTCGGCAAGTTCAGCTTCTCAAAATCCTTCCCGACTTTCCTCAACGGGAAAAATAAAAAATACCGCCTCGACACCAATTACCACGGAGGCGAACGTGCTTTTGTAATGACCGGTGAAATGGAGAAGGTATTTCCATTCGATATTTATCCCATGCAACTGATCAAATCAATCATGATTGAAGACATTGACGCCATGGAAAAACTCGGCATTTACGAAGTTGACGAAGAAGACTTTGCGCTTGTAGAATATATTGACACCTCAAAAACTGAACTTCAGCATATTGTGCGCAAAGGGATTGATTTGATGAGAAAAGAAATGAGTTAACGAAATATATAAATGACTAGATAATGAACGCAATTCGAAATTTTGTTGACAAAATCAAGCCACAATTCGAGAAGGGAGGAAAGTTTTCGTACCTGCAAAGCACGTTCGATGCTTTTGAGACTTTCTTGTTTGTGCCAAACAAAACTACGAACCTGGGCAGTCATATCCGCGACCACATCGACATGAAACGGACGATGAGCGTTGTAGTTACTGCGATGATCCCAACACTACTTTTTGGCATGTGGAATGCCGGTTACCAGCATCATATCCTTTATGCACCAGGCGAAGAATTTTCCATCTGGGAAAATTTGCTCTTTGGTATGATGAAAGTCCTGCCGATTGTTGTGGTTTCTTATGCTGTTGGCCTTGGAGTAGAATTTATCTTCGCCCAACTACGCGGCCATGAAGTTAACGAGGGTTTCCTGGTTTCAGGAATGTTGATTCCCCTCGTTATCCCACCCGACACACCACTATGGATGGTAGCTCTTGCAACCGTTTTTGCAGTTATCATTGGTAAAGAAGTTTTTGGTGGTACTGGTATGAATATTCTTAACCCTGCACTTACAGCCCGTGCCTTCCTGTTTTTTGCTTATCCACAGGATTTATCTGGCGATAAGGTTTGGGTTGTGGGAAAAGAGGGTGTTGATGCAATTTCAGCAGCCACACCACTCGGACAATTACTCACCAATACAGCCAGAAGTGGTGAAGAACTGATGGCAACTTTACCAAGTGCATCCGACATGTTCTGGGGCTTTATTCCCGGGTCAATCGGAGAAACTTCCACTTTCCTGGCACTGGTTGGAGCAGTTATTCTGATCGTAACCGGTATCGGAAGCTGGAGGATCATCCTATCCGTTTTTGCCGGGGGATTGGGTGTTGGATTACTCCTAAACCTGCTTGCCAGCAGTTTCTCCATCGACAATGCATATATGGCACTGCCAGCATATTATCACCTCATCATGGGGGGATTTGCTTTCGGGGCTGTTTATATGGCCACTGATCCTGTTACTGCATCACAAACCAACAAAGGAAAATGGATTTATGGTATCCTGATTGGTGTTGTGGCGGTAGTTATCAGGGTATTCAATCCCGCTTACCCCGAAGGAATGATGCTCGCCATCCTCCTTATGAACGTATTTGCTCCGCTCATCGACCATTACGTGGTTGAAGGCAACATTAAGAAACGTATGAAACGCGCAGAAGCCGCGCAAGTAGCAACCGCATAAAACTATCAGTTATGTTTACAAACAGATATATTT
>CAYNDN010000083.1:7159-12681 GCA_964395075.1 uncultured Lentimicrobiaceae bacterium
TATGCATCAATCATGGTGATCGTGGTTGCTGCCATCCTGTCGTCGGCAGCCATGGTGCTCAAACCATTTCAGCTTGCAAATATCAAAGCCGAAAAAATTCAGGGAATCCTTGCTTCAGCAAATATTGTTTCTGAGCGCGATGGTGCTGAAGAAATCTACAATCAGAAAATTATCGAGGAACTTGCCATCGATTCTGATGGTAATATCGTAAGCCATTTTAAAGATGGTAAATTGGAAAAAGGTGATATCAGGCCATTTGACATCAAACTGAAAGAACAGATTGATCTGAAAAAGAAGCTGGAAGCGGGGAATGCAACAAAAAATCCCGTATGGCCCATTTTTGTGATGGATAATAATGGTAAAAGAAGTTATGTAGTTCCGGTTCGAGGCATGGGGCTTTGGGGGCCGGTTTGGGGCAATATTGCTTTTGAGGAAGATTTTAACACCATCGCAGGCGCAACATTCGACCACAAAGGTGAAACTCCGGGACTTGGAGCTGAAATCAATACTTCGTGGTTCGAGGAGGAATTTAAAGGCAAAACCATTTTTGATAACGATGGCAATTTCGTTTCGGTTACAGTGGTAAAAGGCGGCGTGGCCAATAGCACCAGTGTATCGGATGAGCACGGTGTTGACGCTATTTCCGGCGGAACCATTACCAGCGACGGCGTAACTGCGATGCTCGATAACTGCCTGGAAAATTATGTTCCTTACATCAAGAAAAATAAGTAATTATGAGCAATAGAGAACCCTTATTTTCAGCAAAAAACAGGAAACTGCTTACAACTCCGCTTAGTAAGGAAAACCCAATCACCATTCAGGTTTTGGGAATATGTTCAGCACTGGCGGTTACCGTTAAACTTGAACCTGCCTTCGTAATGACACTTTCGGTGATTGCCGTTATGGCGATTGGCAATGTGGTTATATCCTTACTTCGTAAAACCATTGCGCCTCGTATTCGAATCATCGTGCAACTTGTAGTAATTGCCTCTTTGGTGATTCTTGTTGACCAGGTGCTCAAAGCATTTGTTTACGATGTATCCAAACAACTTTCGGTATTTGTTGGCCTCATCATCACCAACTGTATCATCATGGGCCGATTTGAAGCTTTTGCCATGAGCAACAAAACCTGGCCCTCTTTCCTCGATGGACTGGGCAATGCAGCCGGATATGGATGGATATTGATCGTTGTGGCCTTCTTCCGCGAATTGCTTGGCTCGGGCACAGTTTGGGGATACCAGGTAGTTCCACAGGTATTTTACGATCTCGGATACAAAGACAACGGCCTGATGATCCTGCCTCCAATGGCGCTGATTACCGTTGGGATCATCATCTGGGTGCAACGCAGCAGAGATAATGAACTGATTGAAGAAAATTAGGATATAAGATGTCAGATGTCAGATTTGTGATATTAGATATTTAAAAATATGAATCAACAGGAACTTGAAAACAGACTTATCGATTTTGCAGCAATGGTGATTGCTTCTGTATATCTTTTACCAACAAATCTTGCCGGTAAACATCTGGCCGGACAACTGGTAAGATCAGGAACATCCCCGGCTCTAAACTATGGTGAGGCAAGAGCTGCTGAATCAAGAAAGGATTTTATTCATAAAAATAAAGTAATACTTAAAGAGTTAAGGGAAACTTTGGTTTGTTACAGAATTATAGAAAGATCGGATTTGTTGCCAAATGATAAAGGATTTCTATCAAAAGCATTACAGGAAAGCAACGAGCTGGTTTCTATATTTGTAAAAACCCTTCAAACTTTAGGTGAGCGATAATATCGCACTTCAGAAATCAAACATCGGATTTCTGACATCATTCGAAAATATTGAGTTAAAAGAAAAAATTTAAATAAAATGGAAAATTTAATAAACATATTCGTAAAGTCCATTTTCGTTGATAATATGGTATTTGCCTACTTCCTCGGTATGTGTTCTTATCTGGCGGTATCAAAAACCGTGAAAACATCTGTGGGGTTGGGTATAGCCGTAATCTTTGTACTGGGAATAACCGTTCCGGTTGATTACCTCATCAACAATTACCTGTTGCAGCCGGGCGCACTTAGTTGGATAAACCCATCGCTGGCCGATGTTGATCTCAGCTTCCTGAGCTTCATCATGTTCATCGCTGTAATTGCATCGATGGTTCAGTTGGTTGAAATGGTTATCGAGAAATTCTCTCCGGCTCTTTATTCTTCTCTTGGTATTTTCCTTCCACTGATTGCGGTAAACTGTGCCATCCTTGGTGGCTCATTATTTATGCAGGAAAGGGAATATGCAAGTATTGTTGAAGCAACATCATTCGGATTGGGTTCAGGAGTAGGCTGGTTCCTGGCTATCGTAGGTATTGCAGCCATTCGTGAAAAAATCAGGTATTCCAATGTTCCGGCACCACTGCGCGGTCTGGGAATTACTTTTATCATAACCGGATTAATGGGTATTGCCTTTATGAGTTTCATGGGCATCAAACTGTAGTTAATAAAAAATTTTACAACTCTAAATATTCAATAAGATGATTTTAGCAACTGGAATCGGCGGAGTTATCGGCGTTAGCATAGCCATCTTTCTACTTATCATCCTAACATTGGTTGGGCTTTTGCTTTTCGTTAGAAAAAAATTAACTCCCCAGGGAAAAGTTAAACTTACCATCAACGAGGAAAAAGAGATGGAAGTTGATCCGGGAAGCACCTTGCTTACCACACTCTCAAATGAGGGGATTTACCTGCCATCAGCTTGCGGTGGAGGTGGAACCTGTGCCATGTGTAAGTGCCAGGTGATGGAAGGTGGCGGGTCAATTCTGCCAACCGAGGTAGGTTATTTTACCCGTAAGGAACAAATGACAAACTGGCGTTTGGGTTGCCAGGTGAAAATACGCGAGGACATGAAAATCAATGTTCCACCGGAGATTTTTGGCATCAAAAAGTGGGAATGCGAAGTGGTATCTAATCACAATGTGGCCACCTTCATCAAGGAGTTTGTTGTTAAACTTCCTGAAGGTGAAAATCTGGATTTCAAATCCGGTGGATATATTCAGATTGACGTTCCTCCTGTAGAAGTAGATTTCAAAAATATTAAGGTTGAAGAGGAATATCGCGATGAGTGGGATAAGTTTAACATGTGGGATCTGAAGATGAAAAATCCTGAGCCCATATTCCGTGCTTACTCCATGGCTAACCACCCTGCAGAAGGAAACATTGTAATGCTTAACATCCGTATTGCAACCCCGCCATGGGATCGCAAAGCCAATGCATTTATGAAAGTGAATCCTGGTATTTGCTCATCCTTTATCTTCGACAGAAAGCCTGGCGATAAAGTAACTATTTCAGGCCCTTATGGCGAATTCTTCATCAAGCCTACTGATAAGGAAATGATGTTTATTGGCGGTGGTGCAGGCATGGCACCGATGCGCTCGCACATTTTTGACCTTTTCCAAACCCAAAAAACAAACCGTAAAGCTACCTTCTGGTATGGTGGCCGTTCGCTGCGCGAATTATTTTACATGGACCACTTTGAAAAAATCCAGGAAGAGTTTGATAATTTCGAATTTCATGTAGCCCTTTCCGAGCCTAAAGAAGAAGACAAATGGACAGGGTACACAGGATTTATTCACCAGGTGATCATGGATAATTATCTGAAGAATCATCCGGAACCGGAAGAAATTGAATATTACATCTGTGGTCCGCCAATGATGAACGATGCAGTAATGAAAATGCTCGATGATTATGGCGTACCTCCTGAAAACATCGCTTTTGATGATTTTGGCGGTTAATTGTGATGGTGTAATGGAGTGTTGGAGTGATGGAGTGATGGTTGGGTTTTATAAAAGTCGTACAATTTTTTGTAGTTTTGAAACATAAGCGGAATAAGCAATTCCGTGAGATGTTTTAAATATTTCGCCCAGTGATACACGAACATCAAGGGTAAAACACGAATGTTCCAATCTTACAATATTTTAAAAGCCCTGACTTTCGAGCCAGGGCTTTTTTTGTAATTGATTATTGGATGGTTTAATTTTACTTATCCATCAATACAATCCTGATCTTATGATTTTGCTGTGGTGTGTTCACCTTCAGAAAGTAAACGCCATCGGGTTTTCCCGAAATATCTATTTGTCCCGAGCCATTCAAGCGGAAGCTCTCCACTTTTTGACCCCCGGAATTGAAAACTTCAATTTCAACAGCTTCTTCCGAACCAGTAACAACATTAAAAATTCCTGATGACGGATTTGGGTAAATACGCAGGTCAGTGCCATGCATATCTTCAATGCCAACACAAGAAGTTACAATGATTTCCCCTTCAGCAAAGTTTTCACACTCCATTTCATCTGTAAAAGTATATGTGATTGTAAAAGTTCCGGGGCCAACAGTTAGCGGGTTAAAAATACCGTTTTCCACACCCGGGCCGTCGTATTCGCCACCCGCCGGCAGTCCACCGGTAAGTTCAAAAGATTCCCATTCTAAGCAAACCTCACCCGGAGATTCGAACGTAACATCAGGAAGTGCATGAACCATGATCATGTCAGTATTTTCAACGGTGGCTGAATTGGTACCATCCGACACCGTTAAGGAAACATCAAATATACCTGCGGTTTCATACATCACGGTTGGATTTTGTTCTGTGGAAGTCTCAGGTGATCCTCCCTCGAAAGTCCACTCCCAGCTGGTAATTCCAGGAGCAGAAAGGTCTGTGAAGTTTACCTGGCCATCCTGACAAATTTCTTCGGTATCAGCCTCAAAATTGGCTGTAATTCCTGTGGCACCGCAGTCCTCAAAATAGGGATCAAAGCAGGTAACATTTGGAGGCCAGCACACATCGTAATGGACCGTGCGGTCGGGGCAAACCACTACATAAGTCGGGTATCCAATAAACGGCTGTCCGCTGTTTACAATATTTATGGCCTGTGGCCCTCCGCCTTCTGTTCCGGCACATGGGTTGGTGATCCCGTAGTTTTGTTTGTAGTTGTTAATCTGGGCATTGTTGTCCTGGGGTGAAAGCCCCCACATCAGGATGTTGTTTTGTCCTGAACCTGTATTGACATATACTTCTTCAATAACTGAAGCATACGCCTGGCAGCTACTTCAAGTGGTAAAGAAGAGGTCGATAAAAACCGTCTTCCCTGCATCGAGTGATTCGTAAAGATTGTGAGTTACACCATCGGTATCGGTGATGGTGAAGTCGCCGATATCATCGGCAACCTGAATGAGTTTGGTGTTGAGTTGTTCCTCTATAATGCACCGGCCATCATCAGATGTGGTTTGCCCGAAAGCAAAACCGGCGAATGTGAGAATCACAACAAAAAGACAAATTCTTTTCATTGGTTTGAGTGATTTGATGAATAAATAATTTAACAAAACAAATGTACTACATCATCTACAAGTTTTTAAAATATTTTCAAAAGTTTTTAACCTGCCCTATTGTTGAATAGCAATAATTACTTCCTAAATCAATAAAAATCATAAGCCCCGTCATTTATGGCGGGGTATTAAAATTTTTCAATTAATTAAGAGGCAAAATCCA
>CAYNDN010000084.1:0-12497 GCA_964395075.1 uncultured Lentimicrobiaceae bacterium
GTCAATTTTTAATTGGCTAAAATCGGGCGAGTAGGATTCCTTTAGCTTGAGCAGCAAATTTTCTTCGAAGTCCCTTTCCACCGTTTCGCCCACCTCCGGCCTGATTTTAATCATCGGGTTACCTTCGGCAGCCTCAATAAATCCAAGAAAATCCATGATCCTGTCTTCGGGGAGATGACTGGCATCTTTGAAGTAACGCGAGATAAGCAATTGCTCATCAATCGGCAGTTTTTCGGGATAGTGCCATGTGATCTTGTTGTCGTTCAGCGGATCGCAATAAACCTCGATAAAAGGAAATTTTTTACTGAGCCGGTTATACAAAGCTTTTCTTTCTTTCAACTGATTGAAAACAAACATAATGTGCTTTGTGGTGCCCAGCTTGTTCAGCTTCGAATCCATACTGTCGCTCCAACCGGTTTCGTTTTCAAAATCGCGTAGAAACACCTTGTATTTCACGCCGTTCTCGTTGGTGAGGATATGATCGCCATGGATATTATTTGCCCATTTGATGGAATAATTAGCTTTGAATGCCTTTTGCTGGCGTTCTTTCAAAACCCGCCTGATCATACCCTGCCGCGTATATTTTTTATGCTCGGTGTTTACTTTCGGATCGAGAATATGCAACTCGTTTTCAACCTGGAGCAAACAGGCATACGACATGCGGTCCCATTCGTTTGATTTGTTTTCACAAAACGGAAAGATTACCTCCTGATCAATGATGTTTAACATATATTCGCTCATCTCACCGCTGTCATCAGTTACGATCAATTCAAACCTTGCAGGTGATTGCGATAAAAGCTGGCAATTGCCATTGTTAAAAATGATTTCACCATATGCGAGCTCTGATTTATCAAGCTCATTATTGAGTCTTTCCTTTTGTTCAGCAACAATCGATTTGATATCCATGGTTTATGCTTTAAAATGTTTGTAGTTACAGTCCGGTATATTGTATTACCGAACATTCAGCAGATAAATCCGCCTCATTTTATTGCTCCAAAAATATGGATTTCGCCCAAAGAATTTCAGGGTAATTTATTAACAATGGTGTGTTGAGTTTTTGGCCCACTGCCAACGATGGAAATATAGTTGATCGAAGTGCTGATAAAAAAATAATTAAATCAAAAAGATCAATGCCTGTCGATGCCTTCGATCATATAAACCAAATGCTCAAGGTGTTTGAGGATTTCTGTCATATATTCGTTAACAGCCCTTACCGATCCTGGTAAAGCAAAAAGCAGGGTTTTATCATGTACACCGGCAAGTGCGCGGCTGATCAGGGCGGCAGGTTTTTCCACGCCATATTTCCAGCGGATCATTTCCATAATTCCCGGGATTTCTTTTTTGATGAATTTTTGCATCACCTCCGGGGTGATATCGCGGAGCCCGATGCCTGTTCCACCGGTTGTGATGATCAGGTCGGTTTTTTGCTTTAGCAATTCTGGTATCAGTTTAGAAAGCTGGCCTTCATGATCACGAATTACGATATTCTCAATTTCGATTCTCCAATTGATTTTATCGAAATATTTCTCCAAAATCCCGGAAACTTCAGGGCCGCTTTTATCCTCGTAAACCCCTCTGCTTGCGCGATCGCTCAATGTAATGACTTTTGCTTTGAATACTTTGGGTTCAAAAATCATTTCATCACCGGCTTTCAGGATGCCTCCATTTAAAACCCGGCAAAAAATACCTTCGCGCGGCATCACGTAATTTCCCGGCTCACGGAACTGATCATGGAATGGTTTTCCTTTTTGGGTTACCTGGATTTCGATATCACCTTTCCTGAAAATATCAAATGGTTTTACATCAATTTCACTTTCGGATTCGAAAAGGATATTTTCGGCGAACTGCCCGTGTTCAAGTTCGGAGGCGCCGGTTATATTGTAAAATCGTTCCGCCTCAGCCAGGTTGAACATGCTTACCGGCCTTACGGTTCCGGCATGCACATCACCTTCAACACCGTCATGGTTTAACACAAGTTGATGAACCGGATATTTTGGGCCGCGTTCAGCTGCCGCATTTGTTGCAACGATTTTGATTTTTTGAGTTGTCATTTTTGCACTACTCTGTTTCGATTTCTTTTTCATAATCCTGAATATGCTCATCTACCATTTGATGAAATGCACTTTTTAATGCTTTAACACTATCTCCCTCAAATGTAATCAGATCATCAACCCCTAGCACTTTGCCGTAAAACACTTCATCTTCAGCAGCATAATCAATTGAGCCTTTAAATCCCCGATAATCTAATCTAATCTTTTTCATGAGTGATGTATTCAATAATGTCCCCCGGTTTAACTTTCCCGTACCGGATAACTTTTGCGAAAATACCTTCGGCCGGCATCACACAATTGCCTACTTCCTTAAAGATGGCACAGCCTTTTCCATGGCATTTTTTACCAATCTGGGTAACTTCCAGTTCCGTATCACCAATGATCAGTTTGTCGCCGGGATTGGTTTCATAGAGCGTGATACCTTCGGTAGTAATGTTTTCGGCAAACTCCCCCCAATTAACTTTGCGTCCGGCTTTTGCAGCCCATTTTTCAACGCTTTCTTTGGCAAGCAGGCTCACCTGCCTGTGCCAGTCGCCGGCATGCGCATCGCCTGCAACTCCTTTATCGTTCAATACAATTTCGGGAACAGGGGTTTTGATGGTTCCTTTTTCACGAGAAATATTTACGCTTACAACTTTTATCGACATAGTCTGTTTTTTAGAACTTAACAGTTTATTAAAAATTGAATGTGGTTATTTTTATTACAATGATTTAATGCTTGCAAATGTGTAAAAAATTAATTCACTAATTCAAAATCGATAACACTTTTAAATCCAATGCCGGCAAGGCAAGCAAAAATCTTTTCTGAATCGAGGCCACCATTTTTATATTCCCGGATTGTTTGGATAATTTCCATTCTCCTCTTTTTTAAAGATTTGTGATTTAAATTAAAAGCTTCAATTGTAGTATTGGCTCTGATCTTTTTCGGTTCTTCCAATCCAGTCTTTACCTGCAATTCGCCCCAGTTTGTCAATTCAAAAAAAACAGCCGGATTTTCGAAATGTGGATTTATGATTAAATCATTTTTTTCTTTTGCTTCTGTTCCTTTTAAATAATTCTGGTCTTTGTATTTGGCTCCAAAGTCTGAAAAATCACATGACACAAAAAGGTTTGTCCAATCAAAAGTTAGTTTTGGGAAAACCGCAGTATCTTTTCTTTTCAGGTGATCGATGTGTGAATCGGACTTTTCATAATAAAGCGGTAACTCTGTGTATGCACACTGATTCCCTTGTTCTTTCTCCAAAATATATTTTCTTGTGTTGGTTTTAACTGATTTATCCAATGCATCCCAATTCTGTGGAGAAGTCTGATTTACGCAATCCATGAATTCCTGAAAGGGTATTTTATTAATTCGGATCATTTTCTGGTTTTTGCTATTTCGAGGGTTAGGTTGACAATTTCCACTGCTGTTGGCCCCAATATTTCTTTTAGTTCCTCATATTTCGCATTAAATTCAGGTGATTCAAATTCTTTGTTTTTTACCAATTCCTGAACTTCTGCTAAAAGATTTTCAACATACTTATTACGAACACCGTCAACATCAAAAAAATCGATCAATAATGTTTCGATATTTTTCCCGAAGCTATCAAAAGGTACTTCCTTAATTTCGCCTTTATCCAAAACAAATAGACATTCACTTTGAACCCCGGAAACAATATTTGGTGAATGTGTTGCAATCAAATAATGATTTTCAGCATTTGTAGTATTATCAACAACGTTTTTAATTTCTGAAATAAATTGTCTCTGCCATTCGGGATGCAGGTATGTGTCGGGTTCATCCAAAAGGAAAAGTGTGTTACTGTCTGATAACAATTCTGTTAAACCTCTGATGGTGATTGCTTGTTGTTCGCCTTCGCTTAAAATGTTGAAATATTTGAGTTCTTCATTTTCAATTTTAATTAAAGAAAAAGACATGTCGTCAAGCAAACCATCCGCTAACATGATATTCAGGATTTCAAAAAACTTCCTTTCTTCAACCAGGAATTCTCGTATCCCGAACAATTCTTTTTGACCAAGGATTGTGATAATAATTGATGTGTCCTGAAATGCCTCAATTACAATATTTCCTTTTCGGCCTGAACTTTCGGGGTTGTTTAAATCTTCAGATTTAGCAGCATTTTCATTCAAATAATCTAAAAACTTTTTTACTTCACCTTCAGCACCCCAAAAATTCCTAATAGAATCTTTGTGCCAGTCTGGTCTTTTCAATCGAATCTGAACACTTTGCAAGCCATGGATATTTGCCTTGTTTTTTAGAAATTCGGGTATATCGCCAAATTCATAAGAAAGCAGGCTTAAAAGGATTATTCCAAAATGCTCGGGTTTGTAGTAAAAGAAATCCCTTTTGCTATTGGTGTTTCCTTTGCGGTAGGCTTTTGAAAGTTGTTCATCATGCGGCTTGCAAACAGCTTCCATAATTTCGGACAGGCCTGAATAATAGATTACAACTTTTGAAGGCAGGTTTGAAGGATACACGTTATTTAGCCCAACACTTGAAAATCTATTGCCATCATTTTCCTGAATGAAATAAGGGGCATCTTTTTTTCCTCTAACTTTGATTAGTAAATCTTTTCCTTTTACATCGGAATGGGGATATTCTCTTGGCTTACCGGAAAAATGCCGAATTGAATATTCTATTTCAAAATCGAATTTTGGATATTGCTGTAGTAAAAGCTTGCTAAAAATTTCCGCAATTACTTCAAGAATGGTTGATTTCCCGGAACCATTGGCCCCAATAAATACCGAGATATACTTTTTGAAATCATAAGGAAATTCAATAGTGAAATCTTTCAGGATTTTAAATTCTTTGATGTACAGACTTTTTAGTTGCATGGTTTGAATATTTCGTTTTCGAATTCTTTTAATGCAAATTCCCTATTTTTCTTTGACTCCATGATTAGTTTGTTAATCTCTGTTTTTCTTTTTTTGATTTCATACACAATATTGCTCTGTATATCAATTGGAACTAAAGGGAAAAATATTTTCTTCAAGTTGCTAACACCTAACTCCGTTTGTTTGGTTGTTTGAGCAGATTTCATGTTATTCACTTGGCTCTGGCCGTATGAGCTATTAAATAGCTCAACAAAAAAATTTGGATTAATAATGGATTTGTTTATCCGCAGCAATAACAAATGGCTATCATACAAAAGCCCGGTATGCTTTTTATCAACATAACTTGCTCGCCCAATAGTGCCTTCCCCTGTGGAGTTTATCAAAATGTCGCCTTCTTTTGTGAAAAACTCTGCATCTACACTATTAATCCAATTAGAGTTTACTTTTTTTGCATGCTCAATAGTCAAATAGTTCCATCTGTTGCATTTCTGATTTAGAATGATTTCACTACCTAATTGGTTATATTTTGGGCTCTTGCCTCTAAAAATTTTTTCAAAAAGGCTTTTATTCAAATCAAAGTTCGTTGTTTCAAAAAACATTGATTTTACACTATCAACATATCCGATCTTGTTAGTTCCCCATTCAATTATTTTACTATAATTAACTAACCTTAATCCTTTTTTAATTTCTTTTTTCTCGATTTCAGAATTTATGCCTAATTCAGTAAATAATAACTTTTCAATCCCTTCCTCTATTATCTTTGCTTTCTGTTCAAGTTCTTCTGCTTGTTTTATTTTTTTATTGTAAGCTTCAACGATTCTGTTTTGTTCGATAATTGATGGTAATGGAACTTTTACATTTAAAAAAGACTCAATATCAATTCTTTGCCGGTTAGTCGTTCCACTACTACAACTTTGGGCAAACTGAATAAACTCCTTTGTGGTAGTGGTTAATACAAGAAATTCAGGTATTACTTTAGAATTATCAACATCGAATACTGGAAAGTCATTGGTTACAATTGCACCATCAAGATTTGCAGGAACTAAACCAAATGCACCATTGCGGGCATCTATTTTAGACATTAAAAACTGTCCTGGCTTAATTTCATACTGAATTTTTGTTCCAATATTTTCACCTTGCTCATTATCCCTTGGAATGACTCCTCCATTATTTATTTTAACAGTTACTCTTTGATAAAATTTCCCATTCTCGATGTTTATTTTATTTCTCGATTTTTTTAAAAATGAGCCGACAGGTACTAACTCAAAATTTTCGTTGTAGGAGAATCTTGATTCTAGTAAATAACGTACACTCCAGTTTTGCAACAACTGAAATGAAGTTGTTTTTAAATATGTTTTTTCAATAATTTCCATTAACCATAAATTTCCTGAGGTTCACCAACTGTTGGAATTCGGAACATTTTACCGTCTTCCATTACTTCGTATTTTATGGCATCAAATTTATTTTCCCAAAGCTGGTGTTGTTTTCTGTATTCTGTAAACTCCTTGCCTAACGGAATCAACTCGTTTTCAATTTCTGCACCTGTTGTGCTGATACCCGCTTTTTCAACTTCGGCAATGGGTATTTGATAATCGAAATCTTTTTTTATCCTGGCTTTAATCTCTTGCTCAATTTTTTGTTGCAAATCCTTTAATTCCATTCTTAATTTTTTCTTTTCAACTGCCGTTGGAGCATCTTTTCCGCGCAAAGCCAGTTTTTCTTCTAAAGGCTCTGTTTGGGACGCATATTTTTCGTTTATTACCCTTGTGGCTTTTTGTGCAATGCGTCTCCACTCAGATGCTTCTTCATCTGTGAATTTTTTGAAAAACAGCAAACTTGGTTTTACTGTTGCTCCCGATGCAATGAAAACATCTTGCGGAATGGATGTAATAAGGATTATTTTGGCCTGACTTTCAACAAAGTCGCGTACCCTTTGCAAATTGGTATTGTTTAAAACCCCTTCGGGTAAAACGATTCCCATCCTGCCACCGGGTTTCAATAAATTCAGGCAACGCTCAATAAACAAAACTTCGGTCAATGTACTCATCGCACCTGTTTTATACAAGCTTAAAAGCGGTTTCCCAATATTTTTATTTACCTGTTCTAAAGCTTTATCGTAGGATTTTCCATATCGTTTTTGATATTTTTTTATTCGTTCAATATCAGTATATTTATCTGCTTCAGTAATTTTCCAGGTTTTTTCAACCCTGGAGCCGAATGGTGGATTTGTAAGGATAATATCAAACCTGTTGTCAAAAACGCCATTTACATTTAATAATCCATCATTATGGTGAACTCCGCCATGTCCGTCGCCATGCATGATCATGTTCATTTTTGCAGTGCGGCTCATCCGTGGGTTTGCATCTGTTCCAAAAATGCAATCGTAACTCAAAATTCTAAGTCTGCTGTTAGGGTTATTGATATCTAATTCATAATTTAATTTATTGAATTGTTGATTTACAATTTCATCAATAAACTCTTTTTCATTTTCTGTCAACAAATCATAATCCGGTGTGTAGGTTTCTTTTTTAATTTTTTCTTTTGCGTTCTGAATCTCTTTCTCTATTTTTTCCCTGACATATTCAAATGCGTGAATTAAAAAACCGCCGCTTCCGCAACAAGGATCACAAAGGATTTCTCCTTCCTGTGGATCCAAAATATCAACCATAAAATCAACAATGGTTCTGGGGGTAAAAAATTGTCCCAATTCTCCCCTGAAAGTTTTGCCCAGGAATTTCTCAAAAGCGATACCCTTCACATCATCCGAAGTGGTTGAAAGGTTGTAAATTTCTAATTCTTTAACAATGGCCTCAAAACTATTCTCCCTTATTTTAATTACCTCTGTTGGTTCAAATAAATCATCATCTTTAAAATCTTCTTTTGTTTGCTGAAATAAAAATTGATAAAATTCAATACCATCTTTTGGTCGATACTTTTCATAACTAGCACGTGCGTCTTTAAACTCTTTTACTGAAAAGATTTGAGCTCCTGTATTATCCCGCTCATAACGGATTTTTATAAATAGAATCTTGCTTATTTCATCAAAAGCGGCTTCAGGGGATAGCTTATCATTGTTGCGAATGATGTTATGGCATTTAAAAAGCAACTTTGAAAATTCGTCTCTGGTAAAGGCTTTAGTTTGTTTTAATAATTGATCAATTTTCTTTTTATCGTTAACACTATATGCATTTGGAATGTCAATAACCTCTTCGAGCTTTTTCGGCATTTTGCCTTTTACTACTTTAAATATCCTTGTCTCTTTTAAATTTGTAGTTACGAAAAAATCTGCACCTGCCCATGAAGCATAATTATATCCCTGGAAATAATCATCTTTATGAACTGTAATATGTTCAGCTTTGCATTCCACTACTATTACCGGGCTATTACTCTCGTTTTTATCTTTTGAGGATTTCCAGATAACAATATCGGCCATTGCCCTTCCTTGTCCTCGTTGAGAATTGCTCACTTGCACTTCCTGGGCCATTTGGTCTATTGTAAATTTATACTTCTCAACCAACCTATTGATGTATTTTTGACGAACAATTTCCTCTGGTTTTGCCAACAACCATTTGCCTCTTAAAGGAGCAAATATTTTCCCATTTTCAATTTGTACTTCCATGGTTAAGTTTATTTCTAATTTTTAGAAGAATCTTCCTTTACAAACTTGCCAAATTTAAATATTTATTCGAAGCTTATATTCATCCATTGCTTAATTTTCGGAATGTTACATGTTAGAGTCTATGTTATGTTTAGCATGTTTTAAGTGTTTTCCTGTTAGTGAACAAGGATTATTCACTATTGATTCCGGATTTCCCTGCGCAACAATTGAACCACCATTTTCTCCGCCACCCGGTCCAAGATCGATCACATAATCGCATTGGCTGATTATGTCCATATTGTGTTCGATGATGATCAGGGTGTGGCCTTTTTCCAGTAGCTTATCAAAAAGTTTCATCAAAACTTCCACATCCCTGAAATGCAAACCTGTTGAGGGCTCATCCAACAGGTAGAGGTTTTTGCCGGAAGTGTTGTTCATCAATTCCCTGGCAAGTTTGAGGCGTTGCAGTTCGCCACCTGAAAATGTGTCGGTTGACTGCCCCAGCCTGATGTATCCCAGGCCAACATCTTTAAGGGTTTTAAGCTGATTTCCGGGGCTTTCGTTTTCACCAAAAAAGGCGATGGCGCGCGAAACCGTCATTTCAAGGACATCAAAAATATTGTGATTTTTTACCCGGACATACAAAACCTCCTCCGTATATCTTTTGCCATGGCAGGCATCGCAGTTTACCCAAACATCGGAAACGAAATCCATACTCACCCTGATTTTTCCCTGCCCCAGGCACTTTTCGCACCGGCCACCCTTGCTGTTAAAGCTAAAATGCGATTTCCTGAGATTGGCAGATTTGGCCACTTCGGTAGCAGCAAAGATGTCCCTGATTTTATCAAACAGCCCGGTAAAGGTCAGGGCGTTGCTTACCTTGGAGGTTGATAACGGTGACTGGGTTATGGTGATCACTTCCTTAAATTGTTCCAGCCCCGAAATCGAATGGCATGCTTCAGGTTTTCCGGAATTTGCACTGGCTGCAATTACCTCAAACAGGAGTGAGGATTTTCCGCTACCCGAAACGCCTGTGAAGCCCGTCATTCGGCCCAGCGGTATTTCAAGGCTGATATTTTTCAGGTTATTGGCCCTGGCCGAGTAAATTTTTATGGGGTTGCCGAAAGTGAATTCATGATTAGGTTTTTTAGTGGAAATTTTAATGCCTTTCACAAGATATTGGCCAGTTGTTGAATTTGGGTTAGCAATGATTTTTTCCTTGTTTCCCGATGCCATGACTGCACCCCCATTTTCTCCGGCACCCGGGCCAAGTTCGATGATGTGATCTGCGGCAAGCATCACATCCCGGTCGTGCTCTACCATAACCACGGTATTTCCGGAATCGCGCAATTGTTTCACAATCTCCATTAGCGATTCGGTGTCGTTAGGGTGAAGGCTCAACGTGGGTTCATCCAGCACAAAAGTTACATCTGTGAGCCCGTAGCTTAGTTGCGATGCCAGCCTCACACGTTGTGCCTCGCCACCCGAAAGTGTGGCTGCGTCCCTGTTTATGCTCAAATAATCCAGCCCGAGTTTTTGCAGGAAGGCTAATTTTTCCAGTATTTCAGCGCGAAGCTGAGTTGTAATATTTATTATGGCATCATCAGCTTCTTCATGGTCAAATTTTTTAAACCATTCCATGCTTTGTCTGGCACTCAAACTTGATAATTCAGCAATATTTTTTTTCAATACCCGGTAATTCAACGCTTCGGGTTTTAGCCTTGCTCCGTGACAGGCAGGGCAGATTTCATTTTTCATAATTGCCATCATCGCATCACCCCGGCTGTCGGTGTGTTTGCGTTGGTATTCGTCATTTACCAGATTTATAAACCCTATCCATGGCCCATTAAATTGATGCTCTCCTTCACGTTTGCCTCGCTTAAATTTCCAGGTTATATCATAATTTTCGTTGCCGGTGCCAAACATTGAAACGTGTTGTTGTTCAGGTGTTAGCTTGTTCCATGGTTTTGTGAAATCCATCCCGAACCGTTCTCCGGCGGCGAGCAGGGTATGGATATACTGTCCAAAAGGATCTCCGTAAAACTTCCCCCATTTGTGGCCTTTTATGGCGCCTTCGCCGATGGGCAGTTCCGGGTTGGTGACCAGTTTTTGAGGATCACCCACGGTGATTTCTCCAAGCCCGTCACATGTCGGGCAAGCCCCGTTTTGATGATTGAATGAGAAAAGCGAAGATAGCGGTTGTTTTGCATTCGCACCGGTTTTGCCAACCCGTGAAAACATTAACCGGTACAGGTCATAAATGCCGGTCATGGTCCCAACCGTTGATCTTGCACCCGATTTCATCATCTGTCGGTTTATAGCTATCACCGGTGTCAGGTTTTCCACTTCCTCAAAATCCGCTTTGGCCTGCATCCCGATTTGCGACCTGATGTATGGCGAAAAACTCTCGAGGAACCGGTTACGGCCTTCTGCATAAAGGGTGTCGAAAGCAAGGGAAGATTTTCCGGAACCTGAAACTCCGGTAATAACCGTAATCTTATTCTGAGGAATTTCAACATCAATATTCTTCAGGTTATGTGTTGCGATTCCCTTAAATCTTGTTTGAACAGTCAGGGAAGTTTTGGGCTGTGGATCAGGTTTATCAGTTTTCCGGGAGCTGGTTAAATATTCTCTGAGGGCCAATCCTGTAAGGGATTTTTTGCTTTGGAGCAGTTGGACCGGGGTTCCCTGGAACATAACATTTCCACCATTTTTTCCGCTGCTCGGGCCGAGGTCAACTATGTGCCCGGCGGCGGCAATAACTCCCGGATGGTGTTCGATCACGATGACGGTATGACCGTTGCTGATCAGTCCATCCAAAGATTTCAGCAATACTTTTACATCGGCGTTGTGCAGTCCCACTGTAGGTTCATCGAGAATGTAGAGCGTATGCGCCGATACAGGTCTGGACAGCTCAGTGGCCAGTTTTACCCGTTGCGCTTCGCCACCGCTTAGGGTTGTGGATCGCTGGCCAAGCTTCAGGTACCCCAGCCCGAGTTGATGCAGGGTGGCAACAATGCGTAGCATTTTTGGCTGATCGCTGAAAAATGTCACAGCCTCTTCAACCGGCATTTCCAGCACCTCAAAGATGTTTTTGCCCTTGTGTTGTATTTCAAGTGTGTCGTCGTTAAATCTTTTTCCGTTGCATTCATCGCATTCTATTTCCACGTTGCCCAGGAAATGCATTCCCATCTGCAAAAAACCGGCACCCTCGCATTTTTCACATCGCCCCCCGGCAACATTGAATGAAAACCGCCCCTTTTTCCAGCCCCTGTTTTTTGATTCGGGTTGGTTTGCATAAAGATCGCGGATATGATCCGAAAGTTTGGTATAAGTTGCCGGGTTGCTGCGCGGTGTCCGGCCAATGGGCGACTGGTCGATCATCACCACTTTTTTGATGTTTTCCCAGCCTGTGATTTTTTCGTGCCGTCCGGGATATGCTGCGGAGCCGTGTAATTTCAATTTCAGAAAGCGGGCAAGCACATTTTCGGTGAGGGTGGATTTTCCTGCCCCCGAAACACCGGTAACCACATTGATGGTTTTGAGCATAAATTCGGCATGTATCTTTTTCAGATTGTGTTCAAATGCTCTATGTACGATGATTTTTTCTCCGGAGAGCGCAGGTGCTTTCCTGACCTCAAACTTTTCATACCCATGGAAGTATTTTAGAGTCTGGCTGTCCGGATCTTTAATCTCATGCAACTTTTCAGCAGCATGATTGATCAACACTTCCCCGCCATTTTCGCCGGCCCCCGGGCCAATGTCGATCATACGATCGGCATGGCGGAGGTATTCGTCATCGTGCTCCACCACAATTACCGTGTTTCCGTAATTGCGCAGTTCTTTCAGCACCTCAAGCATTTTACTGTTTTCGGTGGGATGAAGCCCGATGGAAGGCTCATCAAAAATATACAGCACACCGCGAAGTTTTGAAGTAGCCTGTGTGGCCAAACGAAGCCGCTGGCTTTCACCACCCGACAAAGTTGTGGATTCTCTGTCCAATTGCAGGTACCCGC
>CAYNDN010000085.1:0-663 GCA_964395075.1 uncultured Lentimicrobiaceae bacterium
TCACCGGCTTTTTTACCATCGTCCCGTCCAACACCGCAATATTCAAAGCGTGGAAATTCAGCTTCCAGGTCTTCTATCTGGTTGATCAGGGCTTCCTGCAAACAAAAAATATCAGCTTTATGGAAGCGGAGTAAATTGGCAACCCTGTTGCTGCGGTTTGCCCACACATGTTCACGATCGTTGGGGTTGTCGAAACGGATGTTGTAGGAAACAATCCTGAATGGGTATGCAATTTTGAGCAATTGCTGAGCATATACTCCTGAAAGCGAAAGAAGAAGTAAAATTATAGCAATGGAAAGTTTAATTTTCTTCATCGGCCCTTTTAGTTTATGCAGAATTTGGTTGGTTCCTGCATCGACAAAAATAAAACTTTTGCTCAATGAAGCAGCATTGGATGGAGAAAATATGGAGATGCCTGGAATTGAGGAGTTATTACCTTTAACGATTCACAACGTTCATCGCCTTCAAAATGATGTCCCCCTTTTTTACGCTTAGATTATCGGCGATTACTTTACATTTGGCTTTGAGCATGAAAAATATCGGTCGGTGTGTGTCCGACAGATACGTAAATGATGAACCTGTAATAGCAATATCATCCAAGCCAAAACAATAGGCAAGCCACCAAAACCAACAATAAAGCAGATGCAAAAAAGAATTAGAATA
>CAYNDN010000085.1:673-4828 GCA_964395075.1 uncultured Lentimicrobiaceae bacterium
TTCCCCTGCCCTTTGCTGATTATCAAATCTGCATTGTTGAAAATATCCAGAAAGTCTGGGCTACAACGGTTTAGAATGGTTCCTGGCGCGGAAGATCCGGATGAAATGATTTGGGCTAATTCATTTAGCCCTGATGCTTCTGCATCCTTCCGGGTAACGTTGTTAATTACCGGCCGATCATGGACCACAAAAGTTACTGGTTTTTTCAATTCACTGATCAGCAATTTATCAAACACCGACTCCCCGGCATTATCACCCAGGTAAAGCACCGAACGGGCTTTAGCCAGTTCCTGCCTGAAGAGGCTGTAATCAAAAAAGGTAATTTTCTGCAAACATAAAAAAAGGTAGCTGCAATAACGGGATCAGGTGCATCGCAGACTACCTTATGTCTATTGTAAAACATCAGGGGTAGTACTATTTAAACATCAGTTTTGAATGTGCATTTTCAGCCGCTTTCATCAGCGGGTACCCGGCAGGTGATGCGGTTAGTAGCGGGTGTGTTCCGAATTGTGCCGTTAGCAAAGCATTCAGGCTCATTTTATTTTGGATGATGATGCCGATGGTATTGGTAAGTTCACCAACAGATAGTCCGCCGTAAACCTCACCACCCAGGATGATGCCTGATTCTTTGCCTACCACCAGTTTGATAAACTGCTTGTGTGTGTCGGAAAGGGTTCCGGGATGTCTGTCGATGCCATCGAAGATGCCGGTTACCACATCAAATCCTTCGCGGCGTGCAATGGTTTCGGTAAGGCCGGCAACGCCAAATCCGGAATTACCAAGTGCTGTTGCGAAAATGGAAATCGTTCCGCTAAAAGTTTTGATTGCGCAGAGCTTGTAGAGGTTCATTCCTGCAATACGGGCTTCGGCACAGGCTGTGGAGGCCAGCATTACCGGGCTGGGTTTCCGTGTGATGAAATCGCGTTTTTCGGCGCAGTCGCCAACAGCTACAATGTCAGGGTCGTCAGTGCGCATGTATTCGTCCACAACAATAAATCCCTGAGAATTTACCTGTAGGCCAATTCCGGAAGCGATGCGACAATTTGGACGATAACCCATAGCCAGAATAACGGCATCTGCTTCGATGGCTTCATCGTTTTCGAGCATCACCTTATTCACTATTCCGTTGCCTTCCAGGGATTTTACACCTACGCCTGTTTTGATTTTAACACCTCTCGAAGCCAGGATTTCCTGGGCTTTTTCAGCAATATCTTTGTCAAATGCCAATCCGAGAATGTGAGGCAGTTTTTCAACCAGGGTCACATCTTTTCCTGTTTTTCTCAACTCATCCGAAATTTCCACGCCAATAAATCCGGCTCCGATCACAACTATTTTTTTAGTTTCGGCAAGCTCTTTTTGCATTTCATCCAGATAAATTTTGTTTTTTGGGACTGTGAAAACATGTTTCAGGTCAGCCCCTGGCAGCCATGATGGCCGGATGGGTTCTGACCCTGTGCCGAGGATCAGTTTATCAAACCTGATTTTTTCACCGCTTTTTAAGGTTGCTGTTTTTTCTTTCCGGTCCACATCGGTTACCTCATCGTAGATCACCTTAACACCTGTTGTTTCAAACATTTTTTCTGCCGGCAGTATGTCGTTGTCTGTCGATCCTACCGAACCAAACACATACGGGATGCCGCATGGAATCAAGGTTTTCTTTTGCAGGGTTACCACGGTAAAACTTTTTTCGGGGTAAAATCTTTTTCCTGTTGTTGCAGCAACCAATCCGGCTGCACTGCTGCCTACAACCAATACATCAGTCTGTTCCATCTTATTCGCTTTTTAATTGTTGAAAAATCTAATTATTTTGTTTCTTGTTTAGTAATTCTTCCCTGATCATGGGTTTGCCGCAATCCGGGCATTTTATGGTAGTGCATTTTACGCCCGTTTGGTGCCGGACTTTTTTACCGCATTTTGCACAGATGCAGTAGCCGCCCGATCCAAACCCACCACCTTTATTTCTTCCCTTTCCTTCGCCCCGGCTCAAACCGCGTCCGGGACCTTGTAAGAATTGTTTTTCCGTTTTGATCATGAGTAGTGTGATTTTGAATTTGGCACAAAAATAATGAACATACGTTCAAAATAAAAGAAAACATCTAAAATATTTAATTGCGTTGAATAAGATTGTGTAACTTCTTGAAAATATGACTATCTAACAGAATTACATTTTATTACATGAAGGCCTTTTATTATCATTGAAGCGAGATACTTAACGCAAAAAAAATCAGGAATTCCTTTGCAGTTCAAAATGTCTACTTTTGTAAAAAATTTATAAGGTGATTTATCCCAAAAACTTTGAAGAGAAAATTGGTTTCGACCGGATAAGACAGATGCTCAGGGATTTGTGTGTGAGCGAAATGGGGAAAGAGCATGTTGATCGAATGCGTTTCCTTTGGCATTATGATGCCATTAAACAGCGGCTGGGACAAACCGAGGAATTCCGGCAGATATTATTGTTTGGGAAAACATTTCCAGCTCAGAATTATTTCAATCTCATTCCTGAACTCAAGCGAATTCAGATGCCTGGTACACACCTTTTGCAGGAAAACCTGTTCGACCTGAAAACTTCGTTGCAGGCTTTGTTTGATACGATCGCTTATCTGAAAGGTCTGGAAAAGGAAAAGTTTCCTTTGCTGCTTGAGTTGATACGCGGCCTGGACGTGGAAAAAGCCATCGTAAAAGAAATTGAACGGCTAATGGATGATCGCGGAAATATCCGGGATTCAGCATCAGAAGAACTTGCGGCCATTCGAAAGCAATTAAAGAAACTGGCTGGCGAAGTGGATAGATCGATCCGTAAAATTATGGAACAGGCCCGCAAAAGTGGCTGGGTGAATTCAGGCGATGATATCACCATACGCAATGGAAGGCCTGTGATTCCGGTGCCGGTAACTTATAAAAGAAAGATACGTGGTTTTATCCAGGATGAATCTTCCAGTGGGCAAACGGTTTATATTGAGCCAGCCGAATCTCTTGAGGCCGGTAATGAAATCCGGGAACATGAAAACGCCGAAAAGCGGGAGATCAACAAAATTTTAACAGCCTTTACAGACTTTCTCAGGCCATATTTGGAGCCACTTATCGAAGCTTATCATTTCCTTGGATTGGTGGATTTTATCCGTGCTAAAGCCAGCCTGGCCCTGAAACTTGAAGCAGGCCTGCCAATCCTGAATGAAAAACCTTCAATAGCATGGTGGGATGCGCGGCATCCGTTGTTGTTTCTGGCCCATCAAAAGCAGAAAAAGGAAATTATTCCACTTGGGATCAAGTTGGTGGATGATAAACGTATTTTGGTAATTTCCGGGCCAAATGCTGGTGGAAAATCAGTTTGCCTCAAAACAGTCGGCATACTTCAGTTTATGCTGCAATGCGGTTTGCTAGTTCCATTGCGCGAAACTTCTGAGGCAGGAATTTTCAGGGATATTTTTATCGACATTGGCGATGAGCAATCCATCGAAAATGATTTAAGTACCTACACATCACACCTTAGGAATATGAAAACCTTTGCCCTGAAGGCAGGGAATAAGAGTTTGTTTCTGGTGGATGAAATGGGAACCGGTACGGAGCCAAGAATGGGAGGTGCCATCGCCGAATCGGTATTGGAGCACCTCAACGGAAAGGGTTGTTTTGGGGTGGTAACCACGCACTATTCAAACCTTAAAGTATTGGCTGATAAAACTGAAGGTATGGTGAATGGTGCAATGCTTTTCGATACCCGTAAAATGCAGCCTTTGTTTAGATTACAGATTGGAAATCCGGGTAGTTCATTTGCTTTTGAGATGGCTAAAAAAACCGGGTTCCCCTGGTACATCCTGCGTAATGCTGAGAAAAAAGTTGGTAAAACCGAGGTTAAATTCGACAAACAACTTCAACAGCTCGAAATTGAGAAAAAAGAGGTAAGCGATCGTCAGAAAGATCTGAATGCAGCAGAAAAGCGTTTCTGGGAACTCAAAGAAAAATATGAAAGTTTACAGTCAGAGCTCGAAACCAATAAGGGAAAAATTATAAAGGAAGCCAAAAAGGAGGCCAAAGAAATCATTGATAGTTCAAATAAACTGATCGAAAATACCATACGTGAAATTCGTGAAGCCCAGGCCGATAAAGAAAAAACCAGGCTGATTCGCGAAAAGCTTAAAGAAAAAAAACAAGATACAA
>CAYNDN010000085.1:4838-12194 GCA_964395075.1 uncultured Lentimicrobiaceae bacterium
GCTGCTAAACCCATTCCAAAGAAAAAGACTAAACCAAAAAAGGAAGACGACAAAATTCTGATTGGGAACCGGGTAAGGATACCACCGCAATCAACAGTAGGGGAGGTGGTGGAAATTGCAGGCAACGATGCTATGGTGAGTTTTGGAAGTGTGATTATGAAGATTCCGCTCAGGAAATTGGTGAATGTTGGGGATGAACAGTATCATGAAAAAATGCTGATTCGCAAAAGGTCCTATCGCCACATTGTGAATGATCTCAATGACAAAATGGCAAATTTCAAACTTTCGGTCGATTTGCGGGGCATGCGGGCCGAAGAAGCCACTACCGAGGTGCAGCGCTACATCGACGAGGCGTTGTTGCTCTCCATTAAAGAGGTGAAAATTTTGCATGGCAAAGGCAATGGTATCCTGCGTGAGGTCATCCGCGATCAACTGAGGATTATTCCTGAGGTAAAGCGCTACGCCGATGAAAAAATTGAAATGGGTGGAAGTGGTATTACGGTAGTGGTGTTAAAGTGATTTAAATTGGCACACCCTTTGCTAACCCTTCCAACCTTTAATTGTTTATCGATTATGAAAAATCAAATCTTAGAATTAAATTTTACCAATTACGACGAACACCTGAAATCCGGTGTTGTGCTTGTGGATTTTTGGGCCGAATGGTGCCATCCCTGCAAAATCCAGCATAAAGTAATCGAGGATATAGCAAAAAGCCATGACCACAGCTTAATAGTTGCCCGTGTGAATGTTGACGATAATAAAGTGATATCATCAAAACTTGGTGTAAGGAATATTCCAACATTAATTTTGTATCATCATGGCGATGAAATACGCCGTATCATTGGTTTACAAAGCAAGGAAAACATTCTGAGTCAAATAAACAATGCATTAACCACAAAAAAGTCAGCCTGATGAATAATACAGAAAAATCGCAAAAAACCCTGAAAGATAGAATTTTCGCTTATTTTCCATTAATCTCGCTAATTGGGTTGGTTGTTGGAGCTATCGGAGGGTATTTTTACTACATCGAAATTGGATGCAAATCCGGGAGTTGTGCCATTACTTCAAATCCCTATATGAGTGTTTTGTGGGGAGCGGCTATTGGATACCTTGTATTCGATTTATTTCGCACGAGACCAAAACCCAAATCTGGAGATGTGAGAGATGAGCGTTGAGAAGAGCGATTGCAAAACGAACCCTTTTATCAACACATCCAATGATCAATAAGTTGTAAACTCCCGAAAGTAAATTGCCTACTGTCAATTGAAATAAATCCCCCGCGTCAACCTGGGGAATTTTTATTCTAATAATTCTCCCATAATGCTGAGGTGGTATTCTACTTTGGGCTGCTGTCTAATATTTCCTGCTGTTTTTTAGTTAAGCCTTTTACCACCATATCCCAGGAATGATCGATCCATTCCAGAATGAGTCTTTTATCAACCGATCCGTCAACAAAAATGGTATTCCAGTGTTTTTTACTGGTATGATATCCGGGTTTTACGGAAGAATATTTTTCCCTCAGCGCGATGGCTTTTTCGGGATCACACTTGAGGGTTATGGACAGATCGGTTTCATCCAGCGGTATGATGGCAAACATTTTTCCGGCTACCTTAAAAACCAGTGTAACATCGTCAAATGGTGTGCTTTCGGTTACTGCTATTTTTGAAAGACAATAGGAACGTAATTCTTCAACATTCATAATGAAGCATATTATTGATTGATTTTGTAAAAATTTTAAAGCGAAAGTAATGAAATATGCCTTACTTTTGCAAATATTTTAAGAAGTATAATGTGTGAATTGTGGCACAAAAATTGTAAATTTCGCTTAAATTAAATCGTAAAATATTATGAAAAAACTCGTACTTTTTTTCCTCGTATTCGTTAGCATCTCTGCTGTTTCCACTGCTCAAACATTTGAGTTATTCCATAATGATGAACCTTTCCCAATGGGTGGAACATTCGAAGTTCAGGGTTATCCTGATGAATTTGAAATTGTTTCGCACATCACCATAAAAAACGTTTCGAGCCAAGAAGTTGTGGTGAAATGTCGCAAAATTGAAATTGAAGTTTTGGCGAATACATCCAACACATTTTGTTGGGGGTTATGCTATGCACCATCTGTATTTCTTTCACCACTAACTATTACTATTGCTCCTGGTGACACCACACAGGAATTTAGCGGCCACTACATGCCTGGAGGAAATGAGGGAATAACAAAAATGGGCTACAGCTTTTTTGATATCGATAACCCCAACGACTCAATCTACTTTTATGTAAATTACAATGGAACATATAGTGTAGGCATTGAAGATCAAATTGCGGAAACTGCTTACGTTTCAAATCCATACCCAAATCCGGCAAACTCGATGGTGAATTTTGATTATCAGCTTCCTGCCGGAACAATAGAGGCGAAAATTAAAGTTCATAACCTCCTTGGAGCTAAAGTTAAGGAGCTTAATATTTCGGGTATGGAAGGAAAAGTAACCATCAATGTTGATGACCTGAATGATGGAATTTATTTCTATTCAGTAAATATAGATAATGTAGTGGTTGAAACCAAACGGCTAGTTATTTCAAGATAAGTTTCGGAGACTTAACAATAATTCGAACAAGCCTTCATCCAGCGATGAGGGCTTTTTTTTTATCAAGCAATAATTTTCCTGCCCTGTTACTTTCAGGTTTCATTACTCACCTTCTGATAGGTTTTCCAAAGCCTTGATATTATGAGCATTGCTTTGATTATATTGCAAAAAACCAAATATAAACTTGCATTACTTTTAAAAAGTGTGTATATTTAGGGCTTTTACATGTAAAACCAACTGTCTTGCCTATGGAATGACTAAATTGACCACAACACACCTAATCCATCCTCTTGCAAAGTATTTTTCATTCATTAATCTAAAACCCAATCAAATGAAATGTAAACTTGTTTTTATCCTCATGGCCTTGCTCATGTCGATGGGGTCGCTAATTGCCTCTAACGACAGTGAGAATGAGGATGGGGTTGTACTTACGCCCCACAAAAAGGTGTGCATTTTACCGGATAAAAACGCCCCGGTAATAATGCAAACGAATGCTCCCTCTATTCCGTCAATTATGCGGGGATCAGTTGCTTATGGTAATGATTTGCAACATGCCAATGTTTATCATTTTAGTATCGATGATCCCGCCAATTATATAGTGGGCGGAAATGCTTCATTTTCTGCTTTCTGTGGTGATTTTTACATCGACGATCCTGAACATTTTTGGATCATCGATTATTCTGACAACTACCTCAAACAAATCCATCTTGAAACACTTGAAACACTTGACAGCATTGAAATACAGTGTCCGTTAGATGGTGGAATCTGGACGGGGCTGGCCATTCATAAGACTACTGACCAGATGTATGGAATTGCAACATCAACTGAAATTTCAATAGTTTATGAAATTAATCCGTTTCTCAGGTCGGTTACCGAACTTGCGGTATTGGACATCATGGCAGTGATTAGCTGTTCGTTTGACATGGACGGCACACTCTACATGTTTGATATCGATACCGATCAGATTTTTACACTTGACGTAAATACGCTCTATTATGAACCCTTAGGTGCTGCCGGGTTCGATGGGAATTATGCACAGGGTATGGGATTAGACCCCGTTTCCAATGTGGTATATCTTGCAGCGTATGTTGAAGCAGTTGGTGCTGAATTGCGTTTGCTCGATAAAACTACCGGAAACACTACGTTTGTTGAATCCCTACCCGGCGAAACCGGGGCTTTTGGGTTTCCGACGCTCACACAAACAGCTCAGCTATTTCCTGGTATGGATCAGTGGATGGTTTACCAATCAACAGTTGCTTTTGGCGAGGGCAGTGAAATACCACCTATCCCCCCTGATTTTTTTGGCCCGGGTTCTGATCCCTTCGAAGGACAAATTACCTTTATGGGTGCAAATTCTTTGGGCGCCCAGCAACCTGAATCTGATTTCAACACAGACCGCCTGGATGGTGCCGGGCTAACAGGCTCTGAGTTCGCAGAAGTGAGCCTCGACCCCCAGGAATTGAGTCTGAAAAGTATTGAACCCGGCCAGTTTGGTGTTGATTCATTTTTTGATATTTACTATGAAATCAATTTCGATCACCCCAGGGGTGGCCAGGATATGATTTTTTTGGAAGATGAATATGGGGGTTCTTTCACAACACTAATATCTTTTTATCCGGTTTTTACTTTCATCGAAGTAGGGAACCCGGGCAATGTATTGGTTTATTCGCCTGAAACACCAATCACGTATTTTTCGCCAGACCCTTACGCCTGGACCTTAAACCCGATACCCGGTGATTTCGATCCTTATGGTGATGAACCGTTGGTACTAATGTCTGAAATGGGTAATACATTGGAAATTTTACCCTTGCTTTCACGCGAAGATTTTGCTTTTTTGATGATGGACGAGACGGGTGCGGCCGTTGAATGGGAAGGTACCGGGTATAACAACGGCGAATGGTACGAATATCCCAACTATGGATGGTGGAACGTATGGCTTTACGATCACCCGTTCGACCTTACCCGTAACAAGGTTATTAGTGCAACCTTCAACATTATGCCTGTGAACCCGGATATACCGGTTGATGTTACCATTGTGTATAATTTTTCTACCGGCAACTGGCCCGGATGGCGTGAAGTGCCCAGGCCCCCTTTACCGGATGATGTGCCTACCATCGAAATTGAAGACGAGATGATTGGCCGTACCGAACCCATTTACGAATATCAGGGTTTTGGCGGTATCCGCGAAACGATTATAAACGATTTTGTGATCGAAGGCTTCAATCCCGAATGGGTTTCCATCGATGTTATGGGATCGAACTTTATGCTCGATGTAAGTATTAACCATGTTTGCTTTAAGCCCTATACACCTCCGGTAATTGAGGGCGGTACCATTAAGGTGGGTAAATATTTGCAAACCGAAGAATGGAACCGGTGGATAGGTTCTGATCAGCAAGTAACAAAAGTAGAATACCTGCCTGAGGTTCACGAAGGTATCCAAAGTGTAGAATTTTCCTGGGCTTTTGCAGGATCTGGCGACTGGATGCTTTTTGACAGCGATGATGACGGGCAAACAGGTATTGCTCCCGGCCCCGTGCCCATCGGAGTAGAAAATGATGGATGGTCGGGTTACCTCGACCATGATATGCTGCCCGATGTAAATGCCGATCTCGATTTCAGGGCGAGGGTGTTTTCTGTCGATTCTTTCTTTGACGTGTTTACAGAACTACCCTACGAATGGGATGTAACACCACCTTCCTCCGTTACAACCAATTTGTATGATTTCATTATCACCTACGATCCTTATATCCTCCTGGAAGTTCTTCCCGAAAGTGCCAACATAGCCTATATTGAGGTGGAAAAGGAAAACAAAGAACCGTATTTCGAAAAGGGCATACCACCTGCCCAGCAGGACCCGGGAAGTATGGACTGCGGCCCAACGGCACTTGCAGCATGCCTCAAATATTTTGAGGCCAACGGTCACCCTGATGTTTGCGGCGGTTACGATCTGGATGCACTCATCGAGTTTTTGAAAGCCTACTGCAACACAGACCCCGACCTGGGTACTTATGATACAGACTTAGAAAGTGGCGCCCGTGCCTGGATAGAAGCCAATGGCGGAGGATTCTCGGTGAGCAGGATTGGTTTCAACTGGCAAACCATGCGCAACGAACTTGAACGCGGCCAGGATGTGATCACTTTGTTCAACTGGCAGGATGGACAGGGGAACTGGGGTGGCCATTTTATGACATTCAATTCTATCTCAAATATCCCAGAACCGGACGGAACCATTAAAATTGACTTCATGGATCCCGCCTCGGGCGAGATCATCAACGGGTATCTTAATCTGGAAACAGGAACCGTTAGCGGATTTACAGATAGTAACGGAAATGTTATCATCCCGGATGGTGCCGAAGTTACCTCAAGTGTGATAATTTGTCCAAATGAATCTGCGATCAGTCCGGGAACCGGAACAATTATCGAGGGCCCAATACCTGCACCATATCCAATTCCAATTGAAACACCGGGCATGTATTGGATTCGCATCAATATCATTGATGAAGACGGCAATAAATCCAGGCTTGATTATCCTGTCATCGCCATGGATCCTTTTGTTCAGCCCCACGATATGGTTCTATATCCTGCCAATAAAACCAATCCGGAACCCTGGTACCAATGGATTACCGACCCGGATGAAATGACCCCGGTGAGCCTCAGGCTTAATGACCCAGATCAACAAACCGAGTTAGTTCGTTTTTATTTTACCCAAAATCCTGGCTTCACCAACTGGCAGTTGTTCGACACGGATGAAGATGGTTTCGCCTTCACTGCCCCCGGCCCTTCGCATGGCTACAACGGCGAAGCTGACGGTTGGTGTGGATATCTGCCCCATGATATGCTGATACAAGAACCTTTGCCCATATTCTTTAAAGCAGAGCTGCAAACAATATCAGGCGATGTTTTGGAGGTTGCATGCGAAAGAACATTGGTTTATGATAACAGTCCGCCATCGTCTTATCAACTGAGTGTTGAAGATGGTTTTATTACCGACGAGGATATACTTACCATTGAGGTGATGCCCGAACTGGCCAACCTGGATTATGTTGTATTTAGCAACGCTGATAAAGAAGATTGGTTCCAGAAAGAAATTCCATTTGCACCGCAACAAGACACCATGTCATGTGGTCCTTATGCACTGGCTGCCTGCCTCAAATATTTTGCAATGGAAGACTCAACCTGTGAAGTTGACGGTGGATTAGAGGTCGGCCCATTGGCTGAAGCATTGAAACCTTATGTGAAATATGATGAAGACTCAGGAACTTTAGATATAAATTTGGCAAGCGGTGCTCAGAAATGGATCGATGAACATGGAGGAGGTTTCACCGTTACCGGACCATCATCTTTTGCTAATTTTGGTACTACTGAAATGACCCAGGGTGTTGAAGGGGACGGACTGGCAAATGATATTTCACAGGATATCATTCCATTGTTCCAGTGGATTGTAACTGACTCTGCAACCGGGAAAAAGGATACCATTGGCCATTTTATGACCATGAGTTCAGTCCACAATGGATTAATAAATGGCAAGCAGCGATATGACTTTATGGATCCCGGAGATACGATTACTGAATATGTTGAAGGCGACATTGACCCCGAAACCGGCGAGTGTTCGAATTTTACGGGTGGGCACCCACCTGATGGCACAATCATTTTCAGTACCATAATGATCTGCCCTATTGAAACAGCACCCAACAACAGCAGTGGCGGGACCATAACCGAAGGGCCGGATTTACCACCTGTTGAACTGGAATTGCCTGAGTCTGGCAGATCTGTA
>CAYNDN010000086.1:0-11908 GCA_964395075.1 uncultured Lentimicrobiaceae bacterium
CACCAGCTAAGCGCCAATTCCGGAGCTTGGTTTCAACTGATCAATATTTTTATTTAAAACTTAAAACTTTCGTGGAAATGTCAAAAGATTCAGATCATTTAAACAACCCCTTCTTTTTCCTGTTTGTTAACCATATCAGAAAAAACAATCTACTTGCTTAGGATATGTTGACTAAAGAAAACTGGATAGACAAACTCAAACAACGCTGGGAAATCAAATCAACATGGCATGTTATCGTCATTTTAATTGTTTTTGCACTTACAGGCACCTCGGTGCTCTACGCAGAAAAACTGGTGCACGACCTGCTGAATATCCCGCCAAAGCTTGACTGGTATTATTCAACCATGCTCTTCATCATCATCACATTACCACTTTACAATACCCTGCTGCTCATTTATGGATTAATTTTCGGGCAATTCCGGTTTTTCTGGAACTTCGAAAAAAAGTTCTTTGGAAGAATTGGAGGGTTGTTTCAGCGGAAAATGGTTAAGGAATAATTTTTGCGCCCCGTCACAAATATTGAACAGAATAATTAATACAAAAATTAAAAATTATTATGCTATCATTCAAAAACAAACTCGTTGCACTCGCATTGCTTGCGGCACTTTTTATTTCCTTCTCATCATGCAATGATGACGATGATCCCCAACCATCAGAAACATCAGTGAATTTCAAATTTGAACATTATATGGATGGTGCACCTGCCAATTTTAACGAAATTATGTACACCAATACTTTTGGAAATGAGTACAGTGTTGAAACATTAAAATATTTCCTGTCGAAGATCAAGTTTACGTTGGCCGATGGTTCGGAATTTACAATCGATCAGGCTTTCTATATTGATGCCTTTGACGAATCAACAACCACTACCGGATACGCTACATTGCCATCGGGCGAGTACACTTCCATATCCATGATTTATGGCCTGAACGAAGAAATGAATGTGCCCAACGCTTTCCCAAACGCCCCGGAAAGTAACATGGTATGGCCTCCTGCCATGGGCTCGGGCTATCACTACATGAAACTGGAAGGCAAGGTTGATAACGACAGCACCATCAACAATTATCAGGCGCATACCGGCCCAACCATGAACGAAAAGAACTTTTTTGAGGTAACGCTTCCCAATTCAGATTTTACCTTGTCAGGAACCTCCATGACGGCTATTATCAGAATGAACATCGAAAAATGGTGGGAAAACCCCAACACCCTCGACCTGAACACAGTTACCGGAATCATGGGCAACCAGGACATGCAGCTTAAACTCAAAGAAAACGGTGAAGATGTTTTCTCATTTGGTGGTGTTGAATTTCCGATAGGTATCCAATAAAAAACGAACTGAATTGAAAACCGGCATTTTTCGACATATTACTTCTGGATTCATTTTCCTTTCTTTTTCAGTTACTTTATTAAATTCATGCGATTCTAACAGCGACATGCCAGACCCCGAAGAAATTTGGGAACCAACACCTTATGATCTGGTTATTCCTGAAGGATTTCCTGATATGCAAATACCAGAGGATAATCCCATGACTGTGGAAGGGGTTCAGCTGGGAAGAATGCTTTTTTACGATCCCATCCTTTCGGATGACAACACGCAATCCTGCGCCAGTTGCCACGGACAGGGTTTTTCGTTTACCGATAACGAGCGTCGCTTTAGTGTGGGTATTGATGGGATTGCAGGTACCAGAAATTCCATGGCCATCATCAATGCCGGCTGGATACCCAGTTTTTTCTGGGATGGCCGTGATGGCTCCCTGGAGGAGCAGGCATTCGAGCCGGTTCCAAATCCAATAGAGATGCACCAAACATGGCATGATGCGGTTGATAAAATCAAAAACCATCCTGATTATCCTGACCTGTTTTTTGGTGCTTTTGGCACACGTGATATCGACTCAACGCATGTAGCTAAAGCCATAGCTCAATTTGAACGCATACTGATTTCGTCAGACACAAAATGGGACAGGTATCTGAGGGGTGAATACGAACTCACACAAGCTGAATCCAAAGGTTTTGAAATATTCTTTACTGAAAAGGGCGACTGCTTTCATTGCCATTCCACTATTCTTTTCACCGATAATTTGTTTCACAACAACGGCCTGGATTCAGAGTTTACCGACAAAGGTTTTTTTGATGTTACCGGTGATGAAAACGATATCGGGAAGTTTAAAACACCAACACTCCGAAATGTGGAATTTACCGGTCCTTACATGCATGATGGCCGTTTTGAAACCCTGGAAGAAGTGATAGATTTTTACAGCGAAGGTTTGCAGTTTTCGCCCACCATCGATCCGCTGATGAAAAATGTGAACCAGGGTGGTGTACAACTTACCGATGAGGAAAAGCAAAATCTGATCGCATTCATCAAAACACTAACAGATACCACCTTTATCAATAATCCGGAATTTTCAAATCCATTTTAGATGAAATCATTGTTTGCGATTTTCTTCGTCCTGCTTGTTCCGGTTTTCCTGAGTGCCCAAATCAAGCTTATCCCTTTTGATTCAATTCCTGTAACGGCAGATAATCAGAATTTGACCAATGCCTGGACAGGTGGATTTAACTGTCCGCAATTTTCGCAGGTTGACCTGAACAATGACGGGAAAAAGGATTTGGTAACTTTTGAGCGCAACTTTTACGGATCGGTAAAAACCTTTATCAACAAGGGCAATGATGGGGAAGTAATTTATGAATATGCCCCCCAATACCGCCTCTATTTCCCGCAGATGCGCAACTGGATGCTGATGCGCGATTACAACTGCGACGGCAAAAATGATATTTTCACCGGCGTGCCGGCAGGAATTGCGGTTTACCGCAACGACTCCGATGCCTCAGGATTGAAATTCACACAGGTTACTTCGCTACTCATCGGAGAAGGGTTTAACGGTCCGGCACCGCTTTATGTGAGCCCGCCGGATATACCGTCAATCGAAGATGTGGATGGCGACGGTGATCTTGACATTCTTTCTTTCAACATCGTTGGGAGTACTGTGGAATACCATAAAAATCTGTCGATGGAATTGTACGGTGATTGCAGTGAACTGGAATTTGAGCTGAAAAATGCCTGCTGGGGCTATTTCATCGAGGATGCCAACACCAACGAAGTAACACTTTCTGATACCTGTGATATCAATGTGCCTGACCCTGAAAAATTTGAGCGACATCCCGGGTCAACCTTACTGGCTATTGACCTATCGGGAAATGGCGTTAAGGATCTTTTGATCGGAGATATAAATTTTCCGAACCTTATCAAACTTAACAATGGCGGTACAACCACTGCTGCGAGCATGATCAGCCTGGAGAATGATTTCCCGGGAAATTCTGAACCCGTTAACCTAATCATGTTTCCGGCACCTTTTTTTATGGATGTGGATAATGACGGGTTGAAAGATATGATCGTTGCACCCAACAACCCCAACACTTCCGAAAATTTTAACAATACCTGGTTTTATAAAAATGAGGGTACGGAAACACTTCCGGAGTTCAATTTTGTGAAATCCGACTTTTTGTTTGATCAGATGATTGATGTTGGGGAACGTTCCTATCCTGTTTTTTTTGACGAAAACAGTGATGGGCTGCAGGACATCGTTGTTGGCAATTTCGGGTACTTTGAAAGTGCGGGAAATTACAACAGCCGGCTGATGTTGATCAGAAATATTGGCACGGCTGCCAGCCCGGAGTTTGAAATTATTGATGACGACTACTCCAACTTGGGACAACTGGGTTTTAATGGCATTTACCCTTCGTTTGGAGACATGGACGGAGACGGTGATCAGGATATGATTTCAGGTGATGAAGATGGCAGTCTGCACTATTTCCGTAATGATGGCGGAGCAGGCAATCCGGCCATATTCACCCTGGCCGAAGCTTTTTATTTTGACATTGATGTAGGGCAATCAGCCAAGCCACAGGTGGTAGATGTAAATCGCGATGAATTGATGGATCTGCTTGTTGGAGAACGCAGTGGAACGGTCAATTATTTCGAGAATACAGGGACCGTTCAGGAAGCCATTTTTTCAATCAATCCAACCGTTGAAGAATTTGGTGGTGTGGATGTAATGCCCGAATGTTGCACCGGATTTAGTGCGCCATTTTTTTCCACAGATAGCCTGGGAAGCAGTATATTATACGTAGGTTCTGAGCAAGGCAAATTGTATCTTTTTGATGACATTGATGGAAACCTTGAAGGCGAATTTAATCCCGTTGATTCTCTCTACTTGCATGCCATCAACCTGAGCATTCATGGTGCTGACATAAATAATGACGGCTACCTTGAATTTGTTACCGGAGAATTTCCGGGTGGAATCGGGCTTTTGAAAAAAGGTGAACCGCCTTCGCTAAGTATTGATGAGAATGGAAAAATCATTGATTTAGTAAATGTCTATCCAAATCCGGCAAATCAATTTTTAATCATTAAATCTAAAAAACCGGAATACCGGGTAGAAAATGTTTCGATCTTCAACCTAACCGGACAGGCCATGTTAGTCTACCCTGTCGAAGGAAACGATCAGCAAATTTTTGTTGATGTTTCTGATTTTCCCAAAGGCATTTATATCCTCAAAATTCAAATTGCGGGTTCATCCATTTCCGGAAAAATTATTGTTGAATAAGTAATTATTTCTGAAGGATGGACTTTAAACCACCGGTTTCAGGATGGAATGATGCTTTGAAGTTTTTTGCCGGTAATCTGCGAATGCTGCCAAACTGGTTGACCTGAAAACGTTGCTCAATTAAGGTTTCATCCTCAAAGTTGATTTTTACCACGGCAAATCCCGGAACACGATAGGCCACGCCATTTTGTGAAGCCTGTTCAACATCACCCGCAGTTAACGCAAAGTTGTTTTTTTCCAAATCTATTGTCACATCCTCACCAGAACCTGAATTAATTCCTGAACCGGTAGAAAATTTAAACAATGGAATGCCTGTGGATTTTCCTTTTGGTGATGGGGTAAAATAAAAAGTATGGTGCTCATAAGCGGTGAAATTCTTCCCCCGAAAAAGATCGATCAATTCATTTTCCTGCCTATCGAGCTGTTCAAACATAAATTTAATAGATCCGGCTTCATAAGCAGTTTCCTGAAATCCCGTAAGCAATTTAAACTTTGCATCCCTGATCTCCTGAATCTGACGCATGGCCTCCATGGCCAATTCTTCGGTTGACCGCTCCTCAAAGCGTGTGCGGTAATAAAACTGCTCCGTCATAACGGTATCCACCGTAACCCTGCGAATGATGGTATCGATTTTTGTTTCTAATTGCTGCTGCACCATAAAATCCTCGTCTGTCCGGTTCAAGCCATCAAGATCATAAATCACGAGTTCATCTTCTTCTTCAGCATCAGTATTTTCTTCCTTATCCAGGTTATTCACCAAAACCAAATATCCTTTTTCGTTGGTTTTTACGATCAGATTTTTCAAATCTTTGGAG
Organism: uncultured Lentimicrobiaceae bacterium; assembly: GCA_964395075.1. Classification (GTDB taxonomy): domain Bacteria; phylum Bacteroidota; class Bacteroidia; order Bacteroidales; family 4484-276; genus SABY01. The sequence goes on from CAYNDN010000086.1 coordinate 5,423, forward strand.
TCACGCTCACCAAAACCCACAAAATAAACCTGATCAGGATCAGGATCATTGAGGCTGCTGATCTCAACCTGATGGATGGAATAGGTTGTGAAATCAAAATTATTCACATCCTCGAGGGCAAGCATTTTTTCAGCATAATCGGTATATGGGCCTTTGAGGCTCTCCGTGGATTTTACCACTACATCAAGCTTTAAAACCGTTCGTGGCAAAACGTAATAATAACCATTCCCGGCTGGTTGTCCGGAAAAATCGTTGACATGTATTGTTTTCAGTTGAGCGAATCCGGCAAATGAAAGACCGGAAATCAACACTAAAAAAAGAAAAATTGCTTTGCGCATAATTTGAATATTAAATTGTCCGGCAAAAGTAAATATTATTGATCCACAAACGAAAAGAGGCTGAACCTGTTACATCTGCAACAAAATTCAGCCTCAGAAACATATTTAATACACAATTTATCTTATAAACAACATTTCGCGGTATTTTGGCAATGGCCAGATGCTGTCGTCAACCATCAGTTCAAGTTTATCAACATGGTAACGGATGGGATCGAAGTAAGGCAGCACCTTTTCGTTGTAGTAGATGGCCTGTTCGGAAGAGTCCTTAATTTTGTTGGCAATCTTCCGCTCTTCAACCATCTTGATAACCGACTCCCTGATTTCGCTGATGTGCTCAGAAATATCCTTGATGGACTGAAGCTGGTTTTTCGACAGTTTTACAAACGTCTTGTTATCCAGCACATCCTTCAATCCTTTCACATTTTCGATGAGTGTATTTTGGTATTTGATGGCTACCGGGATGATGTGATTTGTTGCCAGATCGCCAATCATGCGTGATTCGATTTGAATTTGCATGGTATATTTTTCCATTTTAATACCATGACGTGCTTCTATCTCCCTGCGTGTGAGGATACCTTCTTTTTCATACAATGAAATCACATCTTCGGTCATTGCCTTTGCAAGTGCCTGCGGAGTAGATTTAATATTCGACAATCCTCTGCTTTCGGCCTCCTTCACCCACTCGTCGCTGTAGGAGTTGCCTTCAAATAAAATTCTCTTTGCATCCTTCACATAGCCACGAAGCGTTTTCAGTATGGCATCTTCTTTTGCAACACCTTTGGCAAGCAAAGCGTCAACTTCATTCTTGAATATCTTCAACTGGTTTCCAACTACCAGGTTTAGCGGTGTCATTGGTTTTGAGCAGGTTGATGCCGACCCGACAGCCCTGAATTCAAATTTGTTTCCCGTAAAAGCAAAAGGTGATGTACGGTTACGATCGGTGTTATCAAGTAGAATTTCCGGAATCTTAGGAATATTCAGGTTCAATCCGCGCTCGTCCTCAATTTTATTTGGTTTTTGGGCTTCCAGTTCCTTCAGTGCCCTGGTAAGTTCAGTACCAATAAATGCCGAAATGATGGCCGGTGGTGCTTCGTTGGCACCCAGCCTGTGATCGTTGCCTGCGGTAGCTATGGATGCACGAATCAGATCAGCCCAGTCGTGAACGGCTTTAAGCGTATTTACCAGGAAGGTTAAAAACCGCAGATTTGAATTACTGTCTTTACCAGGGGCAAGCAGATTTATACCTGTGTTTGTTAAGAGGGACCAGTTGTTGTGCTTTCCTGATCCGTTTACACCGGCATAGGGCTTTTCGTGCAACAATGCATAAAAATTATGTTTTGCTGCAATGCGCTTGATCAGATGCATCAGAAGCTGGTTTTGATCGGTGGCAAGGTTGGCTTCCTCAAATACCGGTGCACATTCAAACTGGCTTGGCGCAACCTCATTGTGGCGTGTTTTGATTGGTATGCCGAGACGATGGCACTCGTATTCAAATTCTTTCATGAATTCCATCACACGGTGAGGGATCGTACCAAAGTAATGATCACTGAGTTGCTGATCCTTAGCAGAAGCATGGCCAAACACCGTTCTGCGGGTAAGCATCAGATCAGGGCGGGCGCTGTACAATGCTTTGTCCAAAAGGAAATACTCCTGCTCCCAACCCAGGGTGGCACTTACTTTCTGTACATCTTCATCAAAATAATGGCAAACATCCACAGCAGCTTTATCCACAATACTTAATGCCTTTAACAAAGGTGTTTTAAAATCGAGGGCTTCTCCGGTATATGAAACAAAAACGGTTGGAATACATAAGGTTTTATCCAGGATAAAAGCGGGAGATGTCGGGTCCCAGGCAGTATAACCACGGGCTTCAAAAGTATTGCGGATACCGCCGCTAGGGAAGCTTGAGGCATCGGGTTCCTGCTGCATCAGTTCATTTCCGCGGAAACCTTCGATGGCACGGCCTCCGGGGATGGGGTTGATAAATGCGTCGTGTTTTTCGGCGGTGGCACCGGTTAACGGGTGAAACCAATGCGTATAGTGTGTTGCCCCTTTGGCAATAGCCCAGGCTTTCATGGAAGCAGCAATCTGGTCGGCAACTGAACGGCTTATCTGATCACCCCGCTCGATGGCACCAATAACCTGTTGGTAAGCATCCTTGGTCAGGTATTCGCGCTGTGCGGTATCATTAAACGTCAGTTCACCAAAATAGTCTGAAATCTTCCCATGTGGAATTTCTGATTTGACCGGCTTCCTTGAAGTTGCCAAATCCAGGGCTGTAAATCTTAGCATAATTTATTGGGTTAGTGAAAAACAAGCAGCGAAAGTAGGGCATACACAGGGCGGATGTCAAATATTATTATTTAAATAATCTTTAATTTGACTTTTTGTTTTCAACAAATTGTGTAAATAAGTAGGTTGGGTTCATATATAAGACCTGATTCTAATAAAACCCTCACACTACTTAACATTAAGTTAACATGTAAAAATATTACCTTTGCGTGAAGAATAATGCACCCAAAACCATTAGACACAGACTCGTACTTTGACTCATTTTACCATGAATATACACTCCAAATTGATTGTTACATGCCTGGTTTTTACAGCTTTCCTGATATTCTCCGGCTGTGGAAAAAACCGAACCGATCCCAATAACCAGGAACCACCCCAATCCGAAAATAAAAAACAACTTATCCTGATGATTGGCGACGGGATGGGTTTGAGCCAGATCACTGCAGCATCCATAGCAAGCGGCGGGAATTTAAATATTTCACGCTGTCAGCATATCGGCTTACAAAAAGTGTATGCATCAGATAAATTGGTGCCTTCATCGGGATCTACAACAACAGCAATGATTTGCGGCGTTAAAACCAAATACGCACACATTGGGGTTGATCATGATGGAAATTCAGTGACCAGTGTTCCGGAGATTATTAAACAGGAAGGATTCGCCAATGGAATAGTTTCCACCTCATTTATCACGGATGCTACCACAGCCTGCTTTTTTGCACACAACCCTGACCGTTATGCCCAGGAAGAAATGGCGCTGGAGTTGCACAATTCCAGCCTGGATGTGGTTATTGGTGGTGGCCGGAGGCATTTCAATGCGCGCGAAGACAGCCTGAATTTGCTGGATTCTTTAAGCAAATATGGCTTTCAGGTTTTCGACAACCTCGCGGATGCACAGCAAATTAACCAGGGAAAACTTGCCTGCTTCACAGATGAATTTACCCCTCCAAAAATTGCAGAAGGCCGCGGCGACATGCTAAGCAAATCAGCTATGCTGGCCATCAGGCTGCTTGAAAAAAATGAAAAAGGATTTTTCCTGTTGGTTGAGGGTGCGCAAATAGACTGGGCCTGCCACGAATATGATGCCGGATATATGCTGGAAGAAATGCTGGATTTTGATGAGGCCGTTGGGACTGTACTTGACTATGCCAAAAACAATGGAAATACGCTGGTTGTGATACTTGGAGACCACGAAACCGGTGGATATGCCGTGACAGGTGGTGATGAAGCTTCAGGTGAGGTGGTTGGAAGGTTTATCACAAGCAACCACTCTGCCGTAATGATACCGGTTTTTGCTTATGGCCCGGGTGCTGATCAGTTCACCGGCGTATATGAAAACACGGAATTGTTTCACAAATTCCTGAATTATCTTGAGGTTCAGTTCCGGGAAAAATGATAGTAGCCAAACAAAAAGAGGATTTCAAAAAAAATTGTCCTGAAATAAAAATGAAACGAATTTTCCAAACCATTAAATTATGGCCTCCACTTTTAACAGTGCTTGGATTATTTTTCATGAACTGCCAAAACAATTATGCCCAACTTATCATCAACGAGGTTTGCCCTGCAAACTTTTCTGGTATTGCCGATGAGGATGGCGATTTTGAAGACTGGATCGAGTTGTACAATGGCACTATGGACACCATAAATCTCGCAGGCTACACCATCACCGACAACCCCGATCTCCCTGAAAAATGGGAGCTGCCGGAAATAAAAATTGTACCACAGGATTACCTGGTGATTTTTGCTTCAGACAAAGACCGCAGCCATGTGGTACGGAAATATGAAACTGCTGTTTTTGCCACAGATACATTCAGTTACATAAACCCAACCAGCGAGCCGGAAGCCGCCTGGCGTTCCATCAGCTTTCAGGATACAGCCTGGCTATTGGGACAGGGTGGTTTTGGGTATGGCCAGGGCATTTATAACACCACGGTTTCCGACACCCTCATGTCGGTTTTTATGCGAAAAACATTTACAATTCAGGATATTTCCTCTATCATTAATGCCCAACTGCATGTGGATTATGACGACAGTTTTGTGGCATTTCTGAACGGAACTGAAATTACCCGGTCGAACATCCGCCCCGATGGCGCAATTCCTGAGTATAACCAGGCAGCCTGGCGGCAACATGAATCGGCCATGCTATCAGGCGGCCTTCCTGAGCTTTTTACAATTCAGTATGATGAACTGACCCGATTGATCGTGGAAGGTGAAAACCTTTTGGCCCTGCAATTACACAACAACTGGTGTGATGCCGAAATGAGTATCAATAGCTGGTTGTCGTTTGGGCTCAGCACCGATTCCACAATTTTTTCGGAGACTCCGGATTGGTTCTTCCACGACACTTTGCTGCTGCACACCGGCTTTAAATTGGATTGTGGCGGTGAGTCTGTTTTACTTTTCGATCCCGAAGAAAATATGATCAGCAGACTGGATTTCCCTGAAATTCCGGCAGACCACAGTTTTGGAAGAAAGCAAGATGACCATGATTCCTGTGTTTATTTCTCTAACCCAAACCCAGGGATACCAAATCAGTCGGCTGAACACTTCAGTAAAATAATCGATCAAATTCCTGAATTTTCTTTAACTGCCGGATTCTACAACCTGGATACCGGCGATACATTAAAAATTGCATTATCAGCACCAGATACTTCGTGCATCATCAGATACACCCTGGATGGTAGTATGCCGGACGACACATCAGCCATTGCTGCCGACAGCATTCAAATTACAGAAACAACAGTGCTCAAAGCCCGGCTTTTTAAAAATGAACGGCTTCCGGGAAAAACAGTAACGCACAGCTATATCATCAACAAAGCAACCAACTTACCGGTGTTGTCGGTAAGCACAAATCCTTTTGATCTGTGGGATGAAAATGAAGGGATTTATGTGAAGGGGCCCGATGCAGATCCCAGTTTCCCGTTTTACGGAGCAAATTTCTGGCGCGATGAGGAAATTCGTGCACATTGGGAATTTTTCGGGCCATGCCAGCAAAAGCTTTTTAGTCAGGATGCCGGAGTGAAAATCCACGGGAACTGGAGCCGTGCATTCCCTCAGCGAAGTTTGCGCCTAACAGCCCGCAGTGATTTTGGACCATCGGAATTTAAACACCCGGTTTTCCCTGATAAAAACATCAGCAACTATAAAAGCCTGATTCTGCGCAACGCAGGAAACGATTTCCAGGGGGCTCATCTTAGAGATGCATTGATCCATAAAATGGTATTCGGTGCAACAAATTTGCCAGTGCAGGATTATCTGCCCGTTGTGGTTTATCTCAACGGCCAATACTGGGGCATCCATAATCTGCGGGAAAAAATTAACAAAGAATACCTGGTTGAAAATTTTTCACTTGCAAACGATGAACAGATCGACCTGCTTGAAAATGATTCCAGAATTATCGAAGGTGACAATCAAAGTTTTATCGACATCTTCAACTTTGTGATAAATAATGACATGTCGGATCCTGAAAATTTTGAAATCACAGCATCAAAAATTGACCTGCTAAATGTGATGGATTATTTCGCAGTGCAACTTTTTATTGTTAACACCGACTGGCCACAAAACAACGTGAAATACTGGAAACAGGGTGATGGCAGGTGGCAGTATATTTTACTGGATGCCGACAATTCCATGTCGTTCATTTATAACATACAAAATTATACCATCAATTCTTATGATCGGATCATTGAAAACCAATGGATACCTCATTACCGGCTGTTTGTTAATTTACTGGAAAACGAAAATTTTAAACAAAGCTTCATCAATCGCTATGCTGATTTGATGAATACCATTTTTCGCCCTTCCCAATCACTTGCATTCATCGATTATAAGATCCTTCCGAACTTATCGAATCATCCGA
>CAYNDN010000087.1:0-3767 GCA_964395075.1 uncultured Lentimicrobiaceae bacterium
GGATACGGTTCTTAGGGGGCGTAAGCTACCCGGTTGCGCAATTAAAACCCGAGCCTTAAACAATTAAGACATGTTCTGATTATATCCGAACTATTTATTATCTTTGCAAATGAACAATTAAATGATTACGATTTGAGAATTGTCAATAAATATTTACTTGGAAAACTGATTCGGAAAAATCGGGGAAATTCTAAGTTGATTAAATCAATTGAGAAATTAATTTTTGATATTGAGAATAATAAATGGAAAACCCCACAGGATTTGATTGAAACAAGACCTGATGCAGATTGTGTGTATGGTGGAGAATTTTACTTCTTCAACATAAACATTCATCGAACTTTAATCCTGATTGAATTTGAAGAAAATGGAGACGCAACGATTGTTTGGGCTGGCAACCACGATGATTACGAATTGACTTTCAAAAACAACCGGAACATAATCAAAAAATGGCTGAGAGATAATAACTGGATTTAAAATTTATAACGGAAATGAAGGATATAATTGACATAAAAGACATTGAAAAAATCGAAAGGATTGAAAATGAGTATGATTTACAAAAAGCATCTGTGCTTGAACGTAAACTGCGCTTAATGATTAAAGAAAATCCTGATTTGAAACCAATCCGCGAGAAACTTCGTGGTTTGATTAAAGACTACGAAGATAAAGTATGGTCTGATTTTGAAAATATTCCTGATTCAAAATTCAAAGAATCAGGTAAGGCTGAGGCAATAATTAATACAGAGCAAAAATTTATTAAAAAACGTAAAGACGCTATTCGAAAAAAATTGAAACAATTCGATATGACCCAACAGGATTTAGGGATAATCCTAGAACATCCAAAGTCATACATGAGTGAATTAGTGAATGGGGTTTCTCAGTTTACATTAAAAGATTTAGTGATAATCCATCGAATTTTAGGGATAAACTTAAATACATTGATTCCAACCTATCTTCAAACTGAAACAAGAGACAAGGTAAAGGAGTCCATCAATAAATTAAATAAGCCAAAATTAAGATTAAGAAAAAAAGAATTAATTGAATAAAAGCGCATAACATCAAAAAATAATATCTTTTGTGATATCAAATTTGAATATCATGAAAACAGTGTCATTAAAAATAGACGACCTGATTTTTGGAGAAACAGAAAAGATTCTTTCGCAGGTTAAAATATCCAGAAACAAATACATCAATGAAGCAATCGATTATTACAACCGAAAGCAACGTCGATTGATGCTTGCGGAAAAACTCAAAAAGGAATCTGATTTGGTGAAGAAGGAATCGATATCTGTGCTTAAAGATTTTGAGGAGATCGATTATGCAGATTAAGCAATTTGAAATCTGGATAGCAGATTTGAATCCACAGATTGGTAAGGAGCCTGGTAAAAGAAGGCCGGTACTTGTAATTTAAACGAACCTTTTAAATACAATTCATCATCCATCTACCATAGTTTGTCCGATTATAACCAAAATTGAAGAGGATGCTGAAATCTTAAGAGTTCATCTGAAAAAGGGTACAGCCAACCTGAATGAAAACTGTGATATTATGATAGATCAAATCAGGGCGATTGATAATACCAGGCTCATTAAAAAAGTTGGAATCCTGCCAACGGAAATCATCCCAAAGGTTAAAGACAATGTTTTGATAGTACTTGACCTGGAATAGATTTTTATTGGTTTCCCTGATGGCCTTTGCGTTATTCGAAATCTGGTTCATCGTCAAAAACCTTTTCCTGGCATCATACGCCGGCTGTATAGGTTAAATGTTTGGAAATCAACTTCAGAAGTTTTGCTTTTCCAATGGGTTTGGGGATGTAATCATTGCACCCGGCTTCCAGTGCTTTCTCCCGGTCGCCGGCCAATACATAAGCCGTTTGGGCAATGATGATAATGTTTTTATTGAATTTTCTAATTTCTCTTGTGGCAGTGAGGCCGTCCATCCCCGGCAATTTAATGTCCATCAGCACCAGATCGGTATCCGGGTTTTTACGGATCATTTCCACGGCGTCATTTCCGGTTTTAGCCACCAGCATTTCTTCTGTTATATTTTTCAGGATGATGGAAAGATGAAGCAGGCTGGTTTCATCATCTTCGGCAATCAACACTTTGAGCTTTTTGATGTTGTCCTGATTGTCTTCAAAAATAGTTTCCGGATCTTTTTCAGTTGCTGGTTCTTTTGGGTTGGCCCTGAAGGTGAAATAAAATGTGGAGCCTTTGCCTGCTTCTGATTCCACCGTGATGTTTCCGCCGAGCATTTCGGCATAAGCTTTTGAAATGGCCAGTCCAAGCCCGGCACCTTCCATGGCCTGCCGGTCTTCGATGTCGGCCTGCACGAACCGGTCGAAAATGGCATCAATCCTGTTTTCAGGAATTCCAATACCTGTGTCTTTCACAAAAAACCTGATATGGTTTTCACCCTGCTCATCCTCCAAATTCTGGTAACCAAATTCAATGCTTCCTTTTCGGGTATATTTAATGGCATTTTTGAGCAGGTTGGTCAATACGGCATACACCTTTTCTCGGTCTGTTAATACGGTTTCCTGATTGTCCTTATCGGGGAATTTGCAGATCAGTTCCAATCCTTTTTTATCTGCCTCAGGCTTGAAGAATGTGCTCAGGTATTCAGCCTGTTCAGCAATATTGGTATCACCAAGTACCACCTTCATTTGTCCTGATTCAATTTTTGAAATATCAATGAGGTCGTTGATGATGTTGAGCATGCGCTGGCCACTTTTCTCGATGATGCTGATAAATTTATTTTTTTCCTCCGGTGAGAAATCCGGTTCTTTGAGCAGGTCGGCAAAACCAAGAATGCCATTCATGGGGGTGCGTATTTCGTGGCTCATGTTGGCGAGGAAAGCCGATTTGAGGCGGTCGGATTCTTCGGCTTTTTCTTTGGCAAGTTTTAGCTTTTGTTGTGTTTGCCACAAATCGGTAAGATCGTTGATGTTGGCCCAAACGCCTACGGGTCTGTTATTTATGTAAATTGGGATCAGAAAATATTTTGCAAAAGTTGATTTGCCATATTTGCTGGTATATTGCATTTTCCCGGTAACTACTTGTTTTTGCTCCAGGCATTTTTCGATGTCCTGGGAGAAGCCAACCCTGCGTAAGGGTTCAAATTCTAAAAGATTTACTTTTAAAGATTCTTCAAGTGAGGGTGAGCCTACAATTTCGAGAATTGCAGGATTTGCTTCCAGGATTTTACCTTCCGGTGTGCAGAATAATATTCCTGTATGGGTATTCCCGAACATGCTTCTCACTTTCATTTCTGATTCCTCGGCTCGTTCCTTGGCTTCAATCAGTTCATGCTCAATGCGTTTTCGTTGGGTGATATCCTGAACCATAACGAGATAGCCGATAATTTTTCCTTCATCGGAACTGAGCGGATTTATGATGTAATCAAAATCGGCTGTGCCGGTTCTGGAAGTTTTATATTGCCCAAGTTTTTTCACCTTGTCGAAATCAAAAACGGCCTGGTAAGATACCGCCTGTCCATCGCGCAGCTTTGCTTTTTTTGCCTCATCCAGGCTGGTGCCGTCGAACAGGTTAAAGTTTTTCACTTCGGCCAGGTCAGGTATGCCGAACATTTCAAGCGATGCTTTGTTAGCATCCAGTTGCATGCCTTCGCTGTTGTAAAGTTCAATGCCGATGGGCGACTGATCAAAAATTGTCCGGAATTTTGATTCGCTTTCCCTCAGGTTATTTTCTGCTTTTTTACGCTCGGTAATGTCGCGCATCACCCCAACTAAGTAAGGAGTATCCTTGCG
>CAYNDN010000087.1:3777-4054 GCA_964395075.1 uncultured Lentimicrobiaceae bacterium
ACTTTGGTAGATATCTCAAGATATTTATCCTGGAAAGGAATTTCGATTTGGTTATCCAGCTTTCCATGAATAATATTGTTGAGCATATTTACGAGTTTGTGCAGTACTTTTCTGCCGGCAAATTTTCTGGCCAGAAAAAATCCGGTCCTGCCTATCACCTCTTTTTTTTCGATTTCGGTAATTTTAGTAAACGCAGGGTTAACATCTATCACTTTGGTGGTTTTGTCAATTACCAGAATAGCCTCGCCGGCACTTTCGAAAATATGCCTGAACCTGG
>CAYNDN010000087.1:4064-10491 GCA_964395075.1 uncultured Lentimicrobiaceae bacterium
TTTCCGCTTTTCTCCGTTTGGCTTCTTCTTTCAGTAAGTTCCGTACTTTGGTAAGGGAGTACAGGTAATATGCCAGCACAATAAATAAGAGAATCAAACCGATAATCAGGTGATTTCTGAACCATATAATTTCGGCGTGAACATCCTTGTCATCATACGATATTAAAATGGTCCAATACGTGTTCCCGAGCGGTATGCGGTAGAAAACGATGTGTTTTTCTTCAGGATTTGACGTGTCGTCCCGAGAAAAGTCCGGGTGAAAACTTTCACCGGTGCCATTTTTTGCACCTCTGATTTTCTCAAGCAGAAGTTTTGCCGAGGAATCGTTTTTGGCATTTTCAAGAAACGACTTTCCGGTGTGGCCCTCAATAGGGCAATAAATTTCGATGTTATTTTCGCTCAGCAGCCATGTTTTTTCATCACCTCTGAAAGTTAAGTTTTCGAGGTATTTTGTACCCAGGTAGTCGATGGGAATTAATGCGGCAATGCTTCCGTTAAATTTGTTTTGGTTAAAAACCGGCACATGTATGGCAATGGCCGGATACCCCTGTTCGGCCATAAATACATCACTGATAACCGGCCGGTGTTCTTCCATGATTTTTTGCACATGAAACTGATGTGTGATAGAACTTCCGGCGGCACTTTCGTTTTCGGGCCATGTAAAAAATAGTTTACCGTTTTTGTCCATTCTCGAAATGGCTGCGATTTGGTCGCTGTTGTTTTCATAATAATCCTTCATGAGGGCGCTTGCAGAGTCGTCATTGGAAATGATGTGATTGATGTTCGACAAAAAGGTGAGGTCTGATTTGTAGTCATCAAAAGCATAAGCGATGCCGCTTGAAGCCGTTCGGGCAAATACGGTTAATTCGTGGTTATAGTCTTCAATACTTTTTTGTTTGAGTTCATTGTAAAATATCTGAAACAGCCAGATGAACAAAAGCAGGATGATTGGAATTAAAATCAGCCTTCCCGAAAAAGGAATTTCAGATGGAAAAAATTGTCTTATTTTCATGATTCAATTGTATTTTCATTTCTCACTAACCGCTTGCCTATCTAAATCAGAGCTGTTTAAAGAATTTACTGATCATTGTTTTTAACTCCGGCCTTTTGATGGGTTTCGAAATATAATCGTTGCAGCCTGCTTCGAGTGCTTTTTCACGGTCGCCAAGCAGCGCATAAGCCGTCTGGGCGATGATGATAACCTCCTTGTTAAATTCGCGGATTTTTTTTGTTGCGGTGTAGCCGTCCATGCCGGGTAGTTTGATGTCCATCAGGATCAGGTCGGTATCCGGATTTTGTTTGATCGCTTCAAGGGCTTTTGGGCCGGAAGCGGCGTTAATGATTTCAGATGATATGGGCTCCAGGATGATATTTAAATGCTGAAGGCTGGTTTCATCATCTTCCACGACTATGATCCTGAGTTTTACCGGTTTTGCCTGATCCGGTTTTTCATCTGCTTTTTGCGCTGCAGGATTTTTGCCTGTAACGGCTGCTTTCCATGGCAGGGATACAGAGAAAACAGAGCCCTTGTCTTCCTCCGATTCCACCCATATTTTTCCGTCGAGCATTTCCACATAACTTTTGGTGATCGACAATCCAAGCCCCGAGCCCTGATAGGCCTGCCGGTCGGCAATATCGGCCTGTTCAAACCTGTTGAAAACGGCATCGATCCGGTTTTTGGGTATGCCAATTCCGGTATCCTTTACCTGGTAAAGCAGATGATCGCCTGCTCTCAGGCACTTAATTTCAATATACCCCTGGTGGGTATATTTAATGGCATTTTTGATGAGGTTGGTTAAAATTGAATTGAGTTTATTTCTGTCTGTCAGGATCATCTGGCTTTCATCCGTAAGCCTGTTTATGAGTTTCAGATTCAGCCCTTTATTTTCCGCTTCGTTTTTAAAGAAATTGTAAAGTGAGGTGATTTCCTTGTCAGGATTTACTGCCTCAATTTTAACTTTCATCTGGCCGGAGTCTATCTTTGAAATATCGATGATATCGTTAACGGTGTTCAGCATGCGCTCACCACTTTTCCGGATTACTTCCAGATACATTTCCTTTTCCTCGCCGGTAAGATCAGGTTCTTTCAGGAGTTCGGTAAAGCCCATGATACCGCTCATCGGAGTGCGTATCTCGTGGCTCATATTGGCGAGGAAGGCTGATTTGAGACGGTCGGCTTCTTCGGCTTTTTCTTTGGCTTTAATTAAATCTGTTTCTAATTTTTTTCTGGTGGTAATATCCAGTGCTGTTCCGTAACATCCAATGATATTATCATCTTCATCTCTTATTGCTTTTCCTTTGGATATAATTTGCTTTCGGGAACTACCTGAGGTAAAAATTTCTAACTCAATCTCATAAGGTGTTCCATATTGGATGCAATCCTGAACGGCCTGATCAAGTTTTGTAAAACTTTCCGCAGTGTATAATGGAGATTGTTCAGAATATTTTGGGGCAGGCAGGTTATGGGGAAGCTGGAAAATATTGTACAATTCTTTCGACCATATTACAGTATCTGTATTAACAAAGTATTCAAAACTACCCACATGTGATAATTCCTGGGCTTCAACCAATTTTGCTTCGCTTTCCTCGGCAAACTCTTTGGCATTTATCAGTTCATCTTCAGCTCTTTTCTGTTCGGTTATATCTCTGAATTCTACAACTCTGACCTTCTTGCCCTTGTACGGAATCATTTTTGCTTCGAGCCTGAGCGGATATTCCTCACCGTTTTTGCGCAAGCCAATGGCTTCGTAAGGTTTTTCATATTCTGCAAGGATATTGTCCATCACTTTCTTTCTGGATTTTTCGGCAGCCAGCAGAAGGCCGTTCATGCCTATCAGTTCCTGATAACTATAGCCGGTAATCGTGCTCAATCCACGGTTGTAGTCTATTATCAACCCTTTGTTGTGTATTGCTATGCCCCCAAACGAAGCATTGTGCAAAGCCTTAAAGCGGGTTTCGCTTTCCTTTAGGGATTGCTCGGCACGTTTGCGGTCGTCGATGTCGAACATGGCGCCAAGTATGTGGGTAGCTTTTCCTTGCTCATTTTTCCTGAATACCGAAACTGTAAGCATCATCCATCTCCAGCCATCTTTTGATTTCAATCTTAATTCAAAATCGAATTTGTTAAAATCCGGATTAGCGATCATGTTGCCTGTGGTTTTTGTAAGGCGCTTAAAATCATCCGGATGGACGAGCTGAACTATGTTATCGTATTGCAGGCTTGTGGTATTTGCATAAAAGATGTCAAAATACTTTTCGTGTACTTTGTTGGTGTAGATGTTTTGCTGATTTTCAACGTCATAGATGTAAATGAGGGCGGGGGTGGTGTTGGCAACAGCGTGTGCAAAGCGTTCGCTTTCTTTCAGGTTGGTGATGTCCACTGCATACACAAGCCCTTCCACAATTTCGCCCTTATCATTTTTAACGGCTGTTCCCCAATTGGCAAATATGCGGCCATTGTACGTTACTTCATAGTAGCAGTTATCGCCTTTAAATAATGCCGGAATATGCTTTAATGCAACATCCGTTACTTCGGGCGGGAAAACTTCTTCAATTTTTTTTCCGATGATATCCGCTGCCGAAAGGTTAAAATCCTGTAGTATTTTCCCGTCGGCATAAGAATAAACCCGGTTTTTGTTGAACATAAAAATGACCCCGTTCGGGAAATTACTTACGATGGTTTTGAGCCGGGCAGTAGTTTGTTGGAGTTTTTCTTCCGCTTTTTTTCGTTCGCTCAGGTCGATGTCTATGCAATATAGTTCAGCATCTTTTCCAGGAATCTGAACCATAACATGGTTAGAATAAACCGTAACCGGAGCGCCGTTTTTGCGTTTAAGTGCGAGTTCCTCGGCAGGCAGCGGGGCTCCTGCTTTAAACATTTGTGCTATGGCCGATTTTACCCCTTGTACCATTTGTTTGGGTATGATCAGGTCGAACAATTTCTTTTCGGCAGCTTCTGCGGCGGTATATCCGTAAAGGTCTTCGCTGGCTTTGTTCCAATAGTGTACAGTTCCATCGGCATGGTAGCCCTGTACGGCAATATTATTCACATTGTCGAAAATGAGCCTGAACCGGGCTTCGCTTTCACGCAGTGCCTTTTCGTTTTCCAATCGTATGGTTATGTCTCTGGCAATGCCCAAAACAACACGCTTACCTCCCAATGCAACCGGGTGGTTTTGTATTTCTACCGGAATCTGTTTCCCGTCTTTTCTGATCAAATGATATTCTTCGGGGCCTGTGTTTTTTCCTAAGGCATTTTTGGCCAGGCTTGCGAGGGCTTTGGGAATTTCGTTGGACTTCAGCAGGTTTAAACTGCCGAAGTTTTTACCGGTCAGTTCTTCTTTTTTATAACCAAGCAATGCCTCAGCCTGCTTATTGCCATCTATAAAGTTTCCTTTCAGGTCGTTCAGGTAGTAAGCGTCAGGCGCCAATTCGAAGATTGTTTTAAACTTTTCCTCCGATTCGGTAAGTGCCAGTTCTGCATTTTTCTGTTCGGTGATGTCGGTGGATATTACTGATGCTCCGGTAATTTTGTCATTGGTGAATATTGGATTTATCCGTATTTCGAAATAGCATTTTCCTGATTCAAGCTCAAAATCCTGAAACTCTGTAATTGAATTGCCTGCTAAAACTTTTTCGTATCTTTTAATCCACATCGCTTTTTCCGGTGCGGAAACGTGATCGGTTATACGGCTTCCTTTTTTTAATTCAACGCCATAATATTTTTCAAAATCATTTTTAAACTTTGAGTTTACGGTAAGTATGCGGTATTTTTTATCAACCGACCAGATGGCATCTTTGGTGCTTTCGATGAGTGCCTTTAGGTCGGCTTCCCTTTGGTGCAATGCCCGAGTTGCGGCTTCACGTTCGGTAATATCGCGCAGTATGCCCACATTCAGGTTGTCCTTTCCGGGGAGTTTGGTGATGATTTCGATGTATTTATCTTTAAATTTAAAATTGGTAAGGATGGTTTGTTTGCCTGCTATCATATCGTTTAATAGCTTTAATAGCTGTGGCAGTGCCTCGAGGCTTGCAAATTTCCGGGCCAGGGCAAAGCCGGTTTTTCCAATAATTTGGTGGGCGGGAATGCCGGTAATTTCGGTAAATGCCGGGTTTACGTCAATAACCTTTGATTTCTGATCCGTAACTACAATGGCATCGCCGGCACTTTCGAAAATTCTGCGGTATTTTTCTTCACTTTTTTCCAGGGCTTCAGCCATTTCTTTTTGTTTGCTGATGTCGATAATGCTGGCAATGGAATAATCAACCGAACCATCAGCTTTTCTTATTACGCTGATGTTTAACTGTGCCCAAAAAGTGTGTCCCTTTTTGTGTATGTAGCGTTTTTCTAATTTGTAATGGTCGAGTCCATTGCCAAGGATTTTTTTCACCAGTTTGATTTCTTCGGCCAGGTCGTTGGGGTGAGAAATTTTTTGGTAAGATGTGTTGACCAATTCCCCGGCGGCGTAGCCAATCATTTTACAAAATTGGCTGTTTACCCGTTTAATTATTCCTTCGGGCGAAACGTATGCCATTCCCACAGCGGTATGGTCAAACGAATTTTTGTAAATGTCTGCGTCCTGAATCTGGCTTTCAAGCTCGGCTATCCGCTGTAGAAGCGCTTCAAAAGTTGGTTTTACAGGTTTCATATTTTTGGTTTTATCTGCGTTTTTTTTGTGGTTTTTAAATGAGATTTCTTTTTGGTTTTCGCATTTTCATGATTGGAGATGCTGAAATAAAACGTGGAACCCTTGTCCGGCTCTGACTTCACCGTGAGCCTGCCGCCGAGCATTTGGGCATAAGCCTTCGAAATGGCGAGGCCCAGGCCGGCTCCTTCGCGGGCATGCCGGTCTTCAATGTCGGCCTGCACAAACCTGTCGAAGATGGCTTCCAGCCGGTCTTTGGGTATGCCAATGCCGGTATCTTTCACAAAATATACCACCCGGCTATTGTCCTCATCATCGCTTTGCAATTGATAGCCAAATTCTACGGTACCCTGGTCGGTGTATTTTACTGCGTTTTTTAGCAGGTTTGTAAGGATGGCATATACTTTTTCTCTGTCAGAAACAATGGTTTTTTGCGGCAAATCATCAGGAATGCTGCACTTAAACCCAATGCCTTTTTTGGCCATTTCGGGTTTAAAAAAGGTGTACAGGTATTCGGCCTGCTCGCGGATGTTAATTTCCGATAATGAAACTTCTATTTGCCCGGCCTCTATCTTGGAAATATCAATCAGGTCGTTGATGATGTTGAGCATGCGATGGCCGCTTTTTTCGATGATAGCAACAAAGCGGTTTTTATCTTCACCGCTTATTTCAGGTTCTTTAAGCAGTTCGGCAAAACCGAGAATGCCATTCATCGGGGTGCGTATTTCGTGGCTCATATTTGCCAGGAAGGCCGATTTGAGGCGGTCGGATTCTTCGGCATG
>CAYNDN010000087.1:10501-11823 GCA_964395075.1 uncultured Lentimicrobiaceae bacterium
GGCTATGATGAGATCGGCATTGGCTTTTTTCAGCCGGTCACGGTTTTTTTTATTCTCAGTAATGTCTATGCCGGTTGTTAAAAAAGCATGTTGCTGTCCATATTTTATGGCTACTGATGAAAAATCGAGATATTTGGTTTCTCCCGATTTGGTCAATATCTTCATTTCGTACCTTGTTGGGGCAGGCTTTTCCTTGAGCCGGTTTTGGGCATATCCCAAAACTTTGTCCACCATATCCGGGTGAATGATGTCGGTGGGTTTGATGTTGTTCATGTCTTCGGGTTGATAGCCAGTAACTTCAGCCCAGTGCCTGTTGAAGTAGAGGTATTTGCTACCCATTGGGTCTCCAACAATCGAGATAGCAACCTTTGCCGATTCGGCCAGTTGCCTGAATTTTTCCTCGCTTTCCTCTGCCGCTTCCTTGGCAGCCTGAAGGTCGGCTATAATTTGCTTGTCGTGGGTTATATCCTCTTTCACGGCAACAAAGTGGGTGATTTTCCCAAAACTGCTGAAGATTGGTGATATGCTGGCGCGTTCCCAGTAAAATGCTCCGTTTTTCTTTTTATTCTTCATTTCGCCGTACCAGGTATCTCCATTGCTTATGGTGTTCCAAAGGTGTTGATAAAAATCATTGTTCTGGTATCCTGATTGTAAAATTCTGGGATTTTGCCCCATGGCTTCTCCCTGCGTGTATCCGGTAAGTTTTGTAAACTGGGGATTTACATATTCGATGGTTCCGTGATTATCTGTTATAACAATACTTTCGGGGCTCTGCTCTACAGCTTTCGATAGTTTTTCAGCCTTTTCCTCAGCCTGTTTGCGCTCGGTGATGTCGGAAATGATGCCTTCGATGTGCAACAGGTTTCCATGCTTATCATAAATCCCACGGCCACGTTCCCATACCCATTTGATTTCTCCGGATGCAGTCTGGATTTCATATTCCACCTCAACAGGTTTTTGTTCTTTAAGGTTTTGTTGCCAGTTTTCCCAAAGGTAATCCTGGTATTTGGGAAGTATCAGGTCGTTAAATGAAATCAAGTTATTATCAATTAGATGTTTGGCTCGGTAGCCGGTAAGCTCATAGCAGCCATCGCTCACAAAGTCCATGGTCCAGTCGCGATCGTTTTTACAACGATAAACCATGCCTTTTATATTGGATATTAAATTAGATAACCGCAGGTTTTGCGCTTCGAGTTGTATTTTTGTTTCGTGGGCCTCGGTAATATCTCTTAAAATTCCAATAGTCCTAACGGGCTTGCCATGCTTATCAGATATTGTTTTTGCAATTCCATGAACCCGTATCATCTTTCCGTCTTTTTTCG
>CAYNDN010000088.1:0-11791 GCA_964395075.1 uncultured Lentimicrobiaceae bacterium
CGTGCAGCCAATATCAGGCACAAAGCCATCGGAAATCTGGATAAATACCTTAATGAGTTTGAAACCAATTTTGAACGCAACGGTGGTAAAGTAATCTGGGCTCAAAATGCAGAAGAAGCCGTTAGTGAGATTCTGAAATTGATGGAGAAGCATGAAATTAAAATGGTGGTGAAATCCAAATCCATGATATCTGAAGAACTGGAGTTGAATGATGCACTGAAGGAAAAAGGTATCGAATCAGTGGAAACCGATTTAGGCGAATACATTGTTCAGGTAGCTGATGAAAAACCCTACCACATTGTTACGCCGGCTATGCATAAATCGAAGGAAGACATTGCAACATTGTTTCATCAAAAGTTTGGCACACCTGAAAACATTACACCGGAGGAACTAACACATTTTGTTAGAGGGAAACTAAGGGAAAAATTTTTAAAGGCTGGTGCCGGAATTACAGGTGCCAACTTCCTGATTGCAGATACCGGGTCAATCGCGCTCACCGAAAATGAAGGCAATGGCATGATGTCGTTTTCATTCCCGAAAATTCATATTGCCGTTGCAGGTATCGAGAAGATGCTTCCTTCCATCCGCGACATGCATTTGTTCTGGCCTCTGCTTTCCACTTTTGGTACCGGCCAGAATCTTACGGTTTACAATTCGATAGTTTCCGGGCCAAGACAAACCGGAGAGATTGACGGGCCCACAGAAATGTATGTTGTTTTGCTGGATAATGGCCGCACCGAACTGCTGAAGCACCCAAGCCAGCGCAGGGCACTTTCATGCATTAAATGTGGTGCATGCCTCAACGCCTGTCCGGTTTATAAAAACATTGGCGGATATACATACAATACCACCTATTGCGGTCCCATCGGTGCGGTGATTACGCCGCATACGCGAAACATGAAGGATTTTAAGCACCTGAGTTATGCATCATCGCTTTGCGGAAAATGCACCGAGGTTTGTCCGGTAAAAATCAACCTACACGAATTGTTGCTATTCAACCGCAATGAATCAGTAATAATAGGGATGACCACTCGCAGTGAAAGGTTTACCCAGAAGATGGCCAAAAAGGGTTTATCCTCCCGGTGGATGATGGATTTTGGTGGTGGCGGACTTAAAAACACGGCCATGAAAATGTTCATGAAAAAGCACTGGGGTCCGAGAAGAACGCTTCCTGAATTTGCTCCAAAATCATTTAAGCAGCTCTGGGAAGAACGTCGGGGGAAAAAGTAAGAATTTTTGGTACTGCTACCATTTTATGAGTGATATTTTCTGAGAATTATACATATTGTTTATCAGTTAGTTGGGTGTTTTCCTAAACAATCTTCCACAAAATTTACATGAATGCCAATTTTTTACGCTGGCAATTCTTCCATATCTCCCACCAGCTCTAAACCGGCAGTTTTTGCAATTCCTTTGAAAACTTCGTTTCCTGAAAGATCAGATATGTGAACTGTAATTTCCGCATCCACGCTTTCGGCAATTCGGCGGTCCATGGAACCATTAAGCGGTGCAACCAGCAATCCGCGGGCAGCATGTTGTGCGCTGATTTGTAAATGATATTGCTTATCTGCTATTTCAATCTGAACCGTTTCCTGTTCAACAGATATGTTTTTGAGCTTTGCTCCGGTATAGGTGGCAAAACGATGGATTTGTCCATCCAGCAAAATCACGCATAAAAACCCGGTGAATGAACTTTTCATCCAGGGAATTTTGGCAACGGACAGCATAAAAGATGTCCTGGGCTTTTCAAAGTGGTTGCTTTGCATCCATATCCATGCTTCGGGCATGGATCGGCCCCAATCCTTTTCGGAATAGCCTTTGCCTTTTTCAAACGATATGGGCTTACCCTCTATTTTCAGTTCGCCAAACAGGTCATGGTCCATGCTTACCAGTCCGTGAAAACATTCCATAAACGGCACAAACGAATACCAGCCCATTATTCCCGGATTGAACAACCGGGATTTGAGCGGATGTATATTTTGAAAGTCAATTTGACCAGAGACCTCAATTTCTTTTTTGATCTCCAGTTTGATTCCCTGAAGTGAAAATATGTGCGGACCGATGCTTACACGGAAATCCTTCTGCGAATAGCTGAATGCTTCGATGGGAAATTTCACATACCAGGTTTCGGCGGTTTTGCCATTGATGAGTTGGATGAAGGCGTGTTGTTTATCAGCACTTTCGATGGAAATGCCTGGAATTACCGACCAGATGTTATTTTGATATGCAGATACATTTTTAAAATACCAGCCTTCAAAATACCTGGATTTTTTTCCGGCACCCTGAAAGAGGATTGGTTTCCAGGTTTTGGTTAGTGGATAGAAAAAATTCTTGTCTTTTGAGTTCAATTCCAGCATTTCGACGAAATTATTATTTATACCAAATTTTTCACAACAGGCTCAGCAATTTTCTTTTTCTGCTTTGTGAAACCTTAGTGTCTTCGAGCCTTGGTGGCAAAGGCATCACTATGTGAGTGGCAATATTTCTAAATGTTTGGCCACGAATACACAAAAGCACAAAGGATTCACTAAGCATACTATTATATTACTTCACCAAATTATATTACTTCACCAAAATCCCATTCCCTTCTGTAATCTTTCCAACTACTTCGGCCTCCTCAATCCCGGAATTTTTCAAAGCCTTCAGAAGATCAGCATGTTTTTGTTCCGGCACAGCAATGAGCAACCCGCCCGAAGTTTGGGCATCGCAAATGATCAGTTTCATCAATTCAGAAACATCATCACTCCAGGTGGTGATTTTTGAGACAAAATCAAGGTTGTTTTTTGTACCACCGGGAATGGCACCGGCAAGCGCAAGCTCATAAACATTTTCTATTAACGGTACCTGATTGCTGTAAATTTCTGCGCCCAGTCCGGATGCTTCCACGATTTCCTTCAGGTGGCCGATGAGCCCAAAACCGGTAACATCGGTGCAGGTGCTGATATTGAATTCCCGGATCACTTCGGCAGCTGCGGCATTAAGCATGGCCATAACATCGCGCGCTTTATCCGCGGTTTTTTGATCAGCCATACCATTTTTAACGGCGGTGGAAATGATCCCGGTTCCAATGGGTTTTGTGAGGATCAGCACATCGCCGGGTTTGGCTTTTTCATTCGAAAGCACTTTGGCAGGATGCACAGCTCCGGTTACCACCATCCCGAATTTGGGTTCGGTGTCTTCAACTGTGTGTCCGCCAAGTACAGATATTCCGGCTTCAGCGGCTTTGTCGGAGGCCCCTCTCAGGATATCTTTCAATACCTGCATGGGTAAGCGGTTATCCGGAAAACCCACAATGTTGAGTGCAAACAAAGGTTTGGCTCCCATGGCATAAATATCACTCAACGCATTGGCAGCAGCAATGGATCCAAAGTAATACGGATCATCCACCACCGGCGTAAAAAAATCAAGGGTTTGGACGATAGCCGTTTCATCATTGATTTTATAAACGGCGGCATCATCGGCGTTGGCTGCACCGATCAGCACATTTTTATCAAAAACCACCGGCAGATCCTGCAGCACTTTTTCTAAGTATTGCGGCCTGATTTTACAGGCGCATCCCAGCCCGTGGGTGTATTTGGTGAGTTTGATTTCGCCGGGAGTTTCAACAGGTTCCAGTATTTCGCCGGTGGATGGCCTGAGTTTTTTCACCACTTTGATGATGTTTTCGGAAGCCAGGTCAATTTCCTGTTCGGTGGTATGGCGGCCTGTAGAAAACCGGATGGTTCCCATGGCAAAATCGATGGGCAGTTTCATCGCAGTTAGCACTACCGAAACATCCACATTATCGGCATGGCAGGCAGCACCGGCAGATGCGGCAACTTCCTCCAGCTCCGCCAGCATGGTGTTTGCTTCAATTTTTGGGAAACTAACACTCAGGGTATTTGAGAGCCGCTTTTCCGAATGGCCGTTTAATTTGATTTCCGGTAATTCTTTTCTCAAAGCGTTGAAAAGCCTGTCGCGTGTATGTTGTGCGTGGCGAATATTTTTTTCAATATCTCTTTTGGCTATTTCGGCAGCTTTACCAAGCCCGACAATCTCAAGTACATTTTCCGTACCGGCCCGGTAATTGCGCTCGTGGTCGGCACCATGGATAAGCTTTTGCAGTTTGACCCCTTTTTTGATGTAGAGAGCCCCAATGCCTTTTGGGGCATATAGTTTATGGCCGGCAACAGAAAATAAATCCACTCCCAGCTTTTGAACATCCGTTTCAACTTTACCAACCGATTGTGCACCATCGCTATGAAAAATGATGTTTTGACTTTTGGCTATTTCAGAAATTTCAACAATGGGTTGCAATGTGCCCACCTCATTGTTGGCGTGCATAATGGTGATAAGAATGGTAGCCGGACTAACAGCTTTTTCAACATCCACCGGATCAACCATACCAAATTCATCTACCGGAACAGTTGTGATTTTAAAGCCCTGACTTTCCAGGAAACTGCAAACTTCGCTCACGGCAGGGTGTTCTATGGCGGATGTGATGATGTGATTGCCACGATCCTTGTTTTGGTAAGCTACCCCTTTGATGGCCCAGTTGTTCGATTCGGAGCCGCCGCTGGTAAACACAATTTCCTCGGGATTGCAGTTTAATAATCCGGCAATTTGCCGGCGGGCTTTCTCCACAGCTTTTTTGGTTTCGATGCCAAACCGGTGAGAGCTGGATGGATTACCAAAATACTGATCAAGGTATGGACGCATGGCTGCTGCCACTTCCGGATCGATGGGTGTGGTGGCGTTGTAATCTAAGTAAATGGGTTGGTTCATGGGTGCAATTTGTTATTCGCAGTATAAAATCACTATGGTTGTTTTGATGTTTTTATGGTTTTCATAACCTCCAGTACCTTTTCTGCATTTTTTGTTGCATCGGTGGTGTCAACCGGAATGTGATAAACCTGCTCCTGGTTTCTTTTACTCAATCCGTAATTGTAGGTTTTGTCGTAATAATGCAGCACAATTTCGATGGCCGTTTTGAAGTCATCATTTTCGATGGATACCACAGCCCTTTTTGCATGCTGGCCACCCAACCTTTTGGTGATCCGTTCGGTAGCATCAACCAATCCCTGTTTTGGAAATGTAGCATAATCTTTCACCAACCGTTCTACCCGCAATTCCAGCGGCATATCCACCCTGATTACACAGCAGTTTCGCATTTTTTCAAAAAAAGGATCAGGAATGGAAACTTTACCAATAAACCTGCTCTCATCCTCCAACCAGATGGGTTTCGATTTATCCAATGGTTTCCAGGCATCATAAAGATCATTTTCGAACTGCTCGGTGGAAGGTTGCGGTTTTTCTCCCAACGCGCCAAATGATGAACCCTTATGGTGTGCCATGCCTTCCAGGTCGATCACCTGTTGACCTTTTTCTTTGAGCGCATGAAGAATTTCGGTTTTCCCTGTCCCGGTGGTGCCGGAAAGTACAATATATTTTACCTCGGATGAAAGCACTTCTCTTATGAATCTGCGGTAATTTTTATATCCGCCTTCCAAAATTTTCACTTCGAACATGGCCGTAGAAAACAGCCATGCCATACTATCGGAGCGCATGCCACCCCGCCAGCAGTGCATTCTGAGTTTTCGGGATGGGGAAATTCCAAGACCTTTTTTTACGAATCCCGCCATTTTTGGCCCGATGATTTCGAGGCCTTTCAGGATTGCTGCCTGTCTGCCTGAATTTTTATACAGGATGCCAACTTCAGCTCTTTCGTTATTTTCAAGCAAGGGGATATTTTTTGCGCCGGGTATGTGCGCGAGGGCAAATTCAGCAGGCGACCGCACATCGATGATGGGCCAGTTGTAATCGTGTAAAAATGCTTCGACTTTTAGTTTTTCGGTCATCTCAAATTTTGTGAAAGTGCTCAAAATTACACTTTTTAAAAGAGCTGAAATCACGTAGGCGTAGATAGCGATTATATGCTGCAAAATAAAAAACTGGAATCGGTTAGTTCGCAGCCATTGCTTTTATAGCTATTTTGATCCATGATTGTCGGGTTTGGAAAACGCGATAAGCAATGGAATTTTGGTTTACGGTTCCGGAAATATCAAGATTTTTGCTGGTGAAATAGTTATACAAATCCATATCATGTAGGAGCGCCTGACGCAGTTGTTTCAAAATCTGTGGACCAGGTGTTTCGTAATTTGGTTTTTTGGGTGTGCGGTTTCTTGGTTTGTATAGCGGTATGTGTGGCCAGCCAAGCAATCTGCTTAACGCAAATACACCTTTATCAAATTTGGTGAGATTAATTACCGCATCAAATTGCGCCAGATTGGACTTTGCATGCTTAAGGAGATTTTCACCATCTTGATTCATGTTATGAAACGACTTGGTATCATCAACAGTCCAATCCATTGCATTGGCCAAAAACCGTGTCATCAGATTATCCTGGCCCATCGCAAGTGCATAAGCAAGATATTCAAGAGGAGAATCCATTTTCTGAACATCTTCCCAGAAAGAATCTTTTTTACTGATTTTCAGGTAATAATATTGTGAAAGGAACAAGGAAAGCGGTTCACGCAAAATGGTAATCTTAAATGGATTCGTCAAATATTTTTCATAAAGTAAGGCTCCATGACCGGCAATTACCTTGATTTTTTTGCGCTCATCTTCATCCAGATTTGTGAACGCATCAAGCGAGGCCCCCGGATTGTTGCTGTTGATGACGAACATCTGCTTTTCACCGTACACCTTGTATAAAATACCACGCAGGGTTATGCCACCGGTTTTTGGGATGTGCTCGAAAATTATGGTTCGGCTCATTGTAATATGTGGCTAATCGGCGTACAATGGTTTTTCTTTTTTGGTGATTGCCTCGCCAATTATGGTTGATGCCGGATAGCCCGATGCCTGAAGTTTCGAAAGGATTGCATCAGCCTTGTTTTGATCCACACACATGAGCAGGCCGCCGGAGGTCTGGGCGTCAAAAAGCACAATTTTATGATTGTAATCCAAATTATCATTAAAAACACATTGCTCACCAACAAAATCCATGTTTCGGAATGAAGCTCCCGGAATAACGCCCATATCTATCAGTTCTATAATTTGATCGAAAACAGGAATTTTTGCGGTATTTAAATGGATTGAAACGTCACTTCCTGCAGCCATTTTCAGGGCGTGCCCACCCAGCCCGAAGCCGGTAACATCGGTAGCACATTTTATATCGGCGTCCTGCATGATTTCTGCACCGGCTTTATTTAAGAGCGACATGCTGTCAATAGCCTGCCTGTAGAGTTTTTCATCGATAAGCCCGTTTTTCCATGCTGAGATAATCACGCCCGTTCCGATGGGCTTGGTCAGGATCAGCATATCGCCGGGTTTAGCAGCATTGTTGGTAATGATTTTTTCGGGGTGTACATGGCCGGTAACAGCGAGGCCGTATATGGGTATTTCGTCCGTGATGGTATGCCCACCCATCATCACTCCGCCGGCTTCTGTAACTTTTTCCTGTCCGCCACGGAGAATTTCTTTCAGGTATTCCAGCGGCTGGTTTTCGGGATATAAAACCAGGTTCATTGCCGTGATCACCCGCCCGCCCATGGCGTATATGTCGCTCAGTGCATTGGCCGCCGCCACTTTTCCAAAATCGTACGGATCGGAACATACCGGCGGAAAAAAATCGGTGGTTTGGATAATGGCGTAGTCATCGTTAATTTTATATACACCGCCATCATCATGGGTTTCGATGTCCACCAGTAAGTTGGGGTGCGATATTTTGGGCAGGTCGGCAAGTGCTTTTTCCAGTTCGCCGGCAGACAGCTTCGCAGAGCATCCACCCTGATCAACAAGTTTTAAAAGGTCCATAATCAACAATTAAAAATTTAACACTTTACTTGCCTTTTTCATGCTTTCCAGTATGTCCAGCATGTTCGAAACACGGCCTACTTCCAGATCGTCCATCCTGCCAAAATAATCCAGACAGGTGCCACAAACAACAATTTCCACCCCTTTCTCTTTCAATTCTTTAATGGGCTCGATAAAAAGGGAGTCCTTTACAACCAGGTTGATCCCGGAATTCATAAAGAGGATTTTATCCGGCAATGATTCCATTGTATTGATTGTGTTGAGCATGGCTCCGGCAAGTGCTTCGCCGAGTTCATCCGACCCTTCACCAATTCTGTCTTTCGACATAAAAACAACATAGCTGGATGATTGCGGAAGATCTACGGAACAATAAGCGGTTTCGTCAACTTTTTCCAGGTCGGCACTGGTATGGTTTACCAGCAGTTCGATTACATCGCCGTTTTTTTGTTCCGAATAGCTGATTCCATTGTCGTTTAAAAAATGGGTTACATTTTTGGCTGAAGTTGGATTATCGATCAATATTTGCAGGCTTTCGTTTTCACCAATTTCCTTAAGTGCTTTCTTGGTTTCGATAAGTGGCATGGGGCACTGCTTGCCTTTTACGTCTATGGTTTTCATGATCTGATAATAAAAATTAGTTTGTTATGTAGTTGTTTAGCGTGCAAATAAACGATTTTAACTACAAAAAAGTTTGTGTGAAGAAAACCCTGAAAAGGATTTCTTCGTAAATTCACGGCTTTATTAAATGATTAAAACCTTTCCAAACATGAAAAAAGTTATACTTTTTGCAATTAGTGTGGTTTTGTGCACCACATTCTTAAATGCACAGTTTACAACCGATCCCGGTGAAAACACACAATTGTCTGACCTATCGGGTGAACAAACAATACCAAAGATCGCCACTTGTTCAGACGGCAGCATGTATGTTTCGTGGTTTTCAAACGAAAGTGGTAACTACAACATGCGGCTGCAATATTTAGATGAAAACGGAAATCCGCAGTGGGAAAACAATGGTTTACTCATCAGTAACGAGGATCAAATGTCGTGGCTAACCGATTATTCGTTATGTACTGATCCGGCAAATCACGCTATTGTTACGTTTCAGGATATCCGCGAAGGAGGTAACAACAATCCGGTTGGCTACCGTGTTTCTCCCACAGGTGAAATGATGTGGGGTGAAACAGGAATATTGTTATCCAACAACGCCAATTTTGAGGCTGATCCGGTGGTGAGCGCTACTGAATTGGGGAACGTCATTTTTGCATGGCCAAGTCTGGGAGATATAGATGAAGTACACATGCAAAAACTTTCGGCAAATGGAGACCCACTCTGGGGGGATGGCATTGTATTGACTGAAAGTGGAATTTCGTACAGGTCACCTAAGCTGATTTCGGCTGATGGTGACTATGCTTACTTGATTTGGAATAAAGAAACCGGACCATTTTGGTCTCCAAACCGTGGATTGTATGTTCAGAAATTAGATACTGACGGGAGTTTTATGTGGGCAGAGGATGTGGAAATATTTGCTCCGGTGGCCAGTGGAGCGGTTGCTTACCTTGATATGTGCCGTGATGATGATGGAGGCATTGTTTTTACCTGGTATAATAACGATGTGGGAACCCACTTCAATTGTTGGGTTCAGCACATGGCTGCAGACGGAAGTTTGTCGATGCCTGCAAATGGTGTGGTAGTTTCAACATTGATGACGCAAAATCACATGTATCCCACAGTAGCTTTTCTCCCTGAAACTAACGAAGTAATTGCATATTTCAGCGAGCAGGACCTGAACCAGAACATGCGTGGATTGTATGCCCAAAAGTTTGATATGCAGGGCAACCGGCTGTGGACAGATGATGGCAAGCAGTTGATTCCGCTTTCGGATAATGATTATTCCCTTCCGCAGGCTGGCGGGTTTGCTGACAAAGCAATCTGTATTTATGGAGCCTATGAATTTGGAAATGTGGTTGATGCAAAAGTGCAGGCAGTAATGCTCAATTCGAATGGTGAGTATGTTTGGGGAGATGAATTTATAGATATGAGCACAGTACAAAGCTCAAAAGGACACAGGGTTTTTTCGCAGTTGAATTCCGGCCAGTGGGTTGCCGTTTGGGGAGATGAACGAAACGGAAACAGGGACATATATGCACAAAATATTCATCCCGACGGAAGTCTCGGACCGGGAGCAGTGCAGGAAGGAAAAATCCAGGGATTTGTGCGGGATGCTGTTACAAATGTGGCCATCGAAAGTGCCTCCATTACAGCAACAAATATGGACGACAGTTATCAAACTTCAGAAACTCCTTTCGGATCACATTTTAGTTTTATGGTTCCTGCCGGCATGTACAATCTTACCTGTGAAGCCACCGGATACCAGGTGGCCGAAGCCCAGAGCATGGAAGTTATCGCCAACCAAAACCTGAATTATACCTTCTATCTTGAACCTGTTGATCAGATTACCTCAACAGAAATGAATGCCCTAAACAACTTGCAGTTTTATCCCAATCCTGTAAAAGATCAACTTAACTTTTCAGTGCCACAGACTTTTAAAACCGAAATAAAAGTTACCATTTGCGATATTCGTGGCAGCATCATCAAACAGTTTAAGATTAATCCATCAACCATAAATATGATCAGCCTGGAAGTTTCTGACTTAAATCCGGGATTTTACAGCTTTAGTATAATTACAAACCAAAATCAGTATCAACAAACATTTATTAAAAACTAAAAAAATGAAAAAGTTTATTCTTCTTTTACTAATTATTTCTGGTTTTACAGTTGCCGCTCAGTCGCCGCAGTACACCTTCCAAAAAACCATTTCCGATGTGGAAAAAGGGTCATCTTCAGAAATTTATTTCAGTGATAAACCCACATCAATTCAGGAAGCATATACAACAGGAGGCTCATCCAGGGAACCTGAAATCAACTGGCAGGCTACTGAAGCAGCCGCTATTGGGTCAAAAATTGTTGTTTCCGGAACCTCAGGTTATACATTTAATTCATGGTGGCTCAACGATGAAAGGGTTGCATTATATGATGATTCGCCAAACCCCATCTGGGATTATCCAATTCTGGCTGAATGGGAATACCCCATCGATATGACGCCGGATGGAGCTTTTATGGTGGCCGGTTACGATAGTGTTTTCCAGGTATTTTCATCGGGATCACAAAGTCTCATCTGGGAAAAAATTACCAATGCCAGTATTATAGGAACCAAAATCAGCGAAGATGGCAGCATGGTTTACGCAGTCGAAAACCTGCCTGCCGGTCACGACGAATGCAATGTTACAGCTTATGAGGTTGGAAATGATGACCCGGTATGGCAAACAA
The DNA here is from genome assembly GCA_964395075.1 of uncultured Lentimicrobiaceae bacterium. Classification (GTDB taxonomy): domain Bacteria; phylum Bacteroidota; class Bacteroidia; order Bacteroidales; family 4484-276; genus SABY01. The sequence goes on from CAYNDN010000088.1 coordinate 11,125, forward strand.
ATTTTCCGGGGCAGGGCACAGCATTTGCTGCTTCCGGCGACCGTTCGAAGCTGGCGTTTTGTCAGTACACCGGTTTCAATAAATTGTGGGTGATCGACACCGAAGACGGATCATTAATTTTCGACACCTATTACAAAAACCAAAACCCACCGGCATTTAGTTATGATGGAAATATTTTGCTTAACGGAGATTATGGCGGATACGCATTTTTGTATGAATACGATGAAGCACTTGAGACCTATACCGAAAAGTGGCATTTTAAAGTAGGTGGCGGCGGAACATCAGCCTGGGTAGTTGGCATGGATGTTTCGGCCGATGGAACAACAGCAGCTATCGGTACACTGGTGTTTGTTACCGGCGGGTATGATGGCGAAATTTATACCTTCAACACTTATTCACCGGAGCCTGTTTGGGTTTTCGAACATGCCAGCGACCAGGTTACCTCAGTGGCTGTTTCGGATGATGGCTCACTGATAGCTGCCGGGGGTTACGGCCCGCTCGATCATTCAAAACCAGATTTTTATCTTTTCCGTAAGCAATCGGCATCCCCCCTTTTTAATATTAACACAGCAGGATCTTTTAATGCGGTGGATATTTCAGGCGATGGCATGATGTGCAGTGTTACCGGAAAAGCTGTGCATGCACGTGAGTTTGGCAGTGGAGGCCT
>CAYNDN010000089.1:0-11744 GCA_964395075.1 uncultured Lentimicrobiaceae bacterium
GATGCCTTTGTAGAGCGATTCACGTGTGCGCTGTAACAAAACCAATACTTCTTCGGCCACCTCACCAATGGTAAATGTAAAAGCCGAATCACCATAGTATCCATCCTTTTTAACTCCACAGTCGATGGAAATGATATCACCATCCTTGAGTTGGTAGTTATCAGGAATACCATGTACAACCATGTCGTTTACCGAAGTGCAAAGTGTTCCGGGAAAGCCGCCATAACCTTTAAATCCGGGTGTTGCTTTATGATCGCGGATAAATTCTTCTGCAATCTTATCAAGTTTCAGTGTAGTAACTCCGGGACCAATATGTTTGGCCACTTCAGCCAGTGTTTTACCAACAAGCAAAGAACTTATTCTAATTAATTCAATCTCTTCTTCTGTCTTTATCAAAGCCATTATCAAATGCCGCCTTTCCCTACATTCCTGAGGATGACCTTCCTTTAATTCTTCCTGATTTTGTCAATCCATCGTAGTGCCTCATCAACAAGTGACTTTCGATTTGCGACAATGTATCGAGCACTACTCCCACCAGAATCAACAGTGAGGTACCGCCATAAAATTGTGCAAATTGAGCGTTAACACCTATGAGGCTTACAAAAGCAGGCATGATGGCCACTAAGCCCAGAAATAATGACCCGGGGAATGTAATACGTGACATAACGGTATCAATAAAGTCGGCTGTTCTTCGGCCCGGTTTCACACCAGGGATAAAGCCCCCGTTCTTTTTCATGTCTTCAGCCATTTGATTTGGATTGACAGTGATAGCAGTATAAAAGTAGGTGAAGATCACGATCATGAGGAAGAAAACGAAGTTGTACCAAAACCCATTGATATTTGTAAAAGTAGCGGCAAAACCTGTGAGTGATTCTGACTGTGCGTACTGGGCAATGGTTAATGGAAGAAACATAATAGCCTGCGCAAAGATGATAGGCATTACACCTGCAGCATTTACCTTGAGTGGGATGTACTGACGTACACCACCATACTGACGGTTACCCACAACACGCTTGGCATATTGTACCGGTATTCTCCTTGTACCCTGAACCAGCAAGATTGTTAATAGAATTACTCCTACAAGAATCAGTATTTCAACGATGAAAATTACAAGACCACCGCCCTGTTCTTCCATTCTTGAAATAAACTCACCAAACAGTGAAAAAGGAAGGCGTGCAATGATACCAATCATAATGATGAGTGAAATACCGTTACCGATTCCTTTATCTGTAATTTTCTCACCAAGCCACATTACAAACATCGAACCTGCTGTAAGCATGATGATGGAAGAAATGCCAAAAAATGAGAAAACTGTATGCGACCCTACGCCGGGATCGAAAGGATAAATAGCCTCAGGGGGCAGTTGGCTAACAATATTGGCGATATAAGCCGGTGATTGGAAAACCAGGATGATTACAGTGAGATACCTTGTAATCTGGTTGATTTTCTTTCTTCCGCTTTCACCTTCTTTCTGCAGCCTCTGGAAATAAGGGATAGCCATACCCAACAACTGCACCACAATAGATGCAGAGATGTAGGGCATAATTCCCAATGCAAAAATTGAGGCGTTGGAAAATGCACCACCAGAAAACATGTTGAGCAAACCTAGCAACCCACTCGAAGTTTGCTGCTGAAGTGCGTCAAGCATTGCTGGATCAACACCGGGAAGTACAACAAAAGATCCCAGTCTGTAAAGTAAGATGATACCGACCGTGTAAAGGATTCTGTTCCTCAGGTCCTCAATCTTAAATATATTTCGTATTGTTTCGATAAATCGTTTCATCAAAAATTAGATTTTTGTTGCAACTCCACCTAGTTGTTCGATTGCTTCCTGTGCTGTTTTTGAAAATGCATGTGCTTTCACATCGATTTTGGTTTTGAGTTCACCACGGCCCAAAATTTTAATCAGGTCGTTTTTTTGTGCCATACCATTATCAATCAACACATGGATATCAAATTCAGTTATATTTTTTTCATCAGCTAGTTTCTGAAGGGAATCCAGGTTTATACCCAGGAATTCTTTGCGGTTAATATTTTTGAAACCACCTTTTGGAATTCGCCGGTACAATGGCATTTGCCCACCTTCGAAACCAAGCTTTTGGCTGTATCCTGAGCGCGATTTAGCACCTTTATGCCCCCTTGTTGAGGTTCCGCCTCTTCCGCTACCCTGACCACGTGCGATTCTTTTCCTTTTTTTGGTTGAACCTTCTGCCGGTTTTAGATTACTTAAATCCATTTTTATTATCGATTAGGATTGTTTATAATTCTTCTACTTCAACTAAGTGTTTAATTTTATTTACCATCCCGAGGACTTGTGGGGTTGCTTCATGCTCAACAACACTTTGCATTTTTCTCAAACCTAATGCTTCCAGCGTCCTCTTTTGGTTTTGCGGACGTCCAATACCGCTTCTTACCTGCCTGATTTTTATTTTACTCATTTCTGTGGTAGATTAAATAAGTTGTCCTATCCTTTAAAAACCTTTTCCATGGGTACACCTCTCATCTGGGCCACAGTGTAAGGGTCGCGCATCTGTTGAAGTGCATTGATGGTTGCCTTTACCACACTGTGTGGGTTTGATGAACCTTTTGATTTGGCGAGCACGTCTTTGATTCCAACACTTTCAAAAACAGCACGCATCGCACCACCGGCAATTACACCTGTACCGGGTGAAGCAGGCTGCATATAAACTCTTGCTCCACTATACTTTCCAATGGCTTCGTGCGGGAGTGTTCCGTGCAGAACAGGGACTTTGATCAGGTTCTTCTTGGCGTCATCAATTCCTTTGGCAATGGCAGAGGTTACCTCCTTGGCTTTTCCGAGGCCATAACCAACCACACCATTTTCATTACCAACAACAACAATTGCTGAAAAACTAAATGTACGTCCACCCTTGGTAACCTTTGTAACCCTTTGGATACTAACAAGCTTATCTTTAAATTCGATTTCGCTTGACTTTACTCGTTTAACGTTTACGTTTGTCATAATTTTTTAAAATTTAAGACCTCCTTTGCGTGCAGCTTCTGCCAAGGCTTTAACCCTTCCGTGATAGAGATACCCGTTCCGGTCGAAAATCACGGTATCAACTCCTGAGTCCTTTGCTTTTTGTGCTATTTCAGCACCAACTTTTTCAGCCGCCTGTGTTTTGGTAGCTTTTTCATCGGCAAGGTTCATTGATGATGCGGCAAGGAGTGTCTTACCATTCAGGTCATCAATCAATTGAGCATAAATTTCTTTATTGCTTCTGAAAACCGACATCCTTGGACGCTCCGGAGTACCTGCCAGTGTTTTCCTGATTCGTTGTTTGATGCGGAATCTTCTGTATTTCTTTCTATTCTTTATAGCCATTTCTCAATGGAATTTTTCAGATTAAAATTTATTTGCTGATCTCTAACTATTAACTGGCTGCTGCTTTACCGGCTTTACGCTTAATCTCTTCACCGAGATATTTAATACCTTTTCCTTTGTAAGGTTCGGGTTTACGCAAAGAACGGATTTTTGCCGCAATTTGACCTACCAGTTGTTTATCCGGTGATGTCATGATAATGAGTGGATTTTTACCTCTTTCGGTAATGGCTTCAACTTTAAGCTCATCGGGCATAACAAAAATCACGTTGTGCGAAAACCCGAGCGCAAGTTCGAGTTGCTGCCCCTTAACGGTTGCCTTGTAACCAACACCTACAAGTTCCTGGGTTATTTTAAACCCTTCGGAAACTCCTTTTGTCATGTTAGCAATCAAAGCGCGATAAAGGCCATGCATTGATTTGTGGCGTTTCTGCTCAGTTGGGCGTGTAAGCTCTAACTGCCCGTCTTTTACCTCAACTTTGATATCCGGATCAATCTTTTCAGTAAGTTCACCCAGCTTGCCTTTCACGGTAACAACATTGTTTTTATCTACTTTTACTTCAACGCCCTGGGGAATTGTTACCGGCATTTTACCTATTCTTGACATTTCTTACCTCCTGTTAATTAGCTGATGTAACAAACTACTTCTCCACCAATTTTCTGCTGCCTGGCTTCCTTATCGGTCATCAATCCTCTTGAAGTACTGATAACAGCAACACCTAATCCGTTGAGCACACGTGGAAGTTTATCGTGGCTTGCGTATTTTCTTAGGCCTGGCCGACTGGCGCGTTCAACGGTGGTAATTGCTGAAAGTTTTGATACCGGGTGATATTTCAATGCGATTTTAATGGTCGCCGGAAATTTATCTTCTTCAAATTTGTAGTTCAGAATATAACCTTTATCGAATAAGATTTTGGTCAATTCCTTCTTCATATTGGAGGATGGTATCTCAACAATGCGGTGACCGGCCATGATTGCATTTCTTAGTCTGGTGAGATAATCTGAAATCGGATCAGTGAACATTTCTCCTGTGTTTATTTAATTCTTACTTTTTTACCAACTTGCTTTTTTCACACCGGGAATTAATCCCTGCAATGCCATCTCACGGAAATTAATACGTGAAACACCGAACTGCCTCATGTAACCTTTGGGCCTTCCGGTAAGGTTGCAGCGGTTGTGCAACCTGACATAGGATGAATTTTTAGGCAGCTTTTGCAGCGCAGTATAATCACCGTCAGCTTTTAAAGCAGCACGCTTTTCAGCGTATTTGTCAACGAGTTCCTTCCTCTTGACTTCTCTTGCTTTCATTGATTCTTTAGCCATAAATCAATTTATTTTTGATTTTTAAATGGTAATCCAAATGCTTTTAATAATTCCAGTGCTTCCATGTCGTTTTGGGCGGTTGTAACAAATGTGATATCCAAACCATTGATGTTATTCACTTTGTCGATAACAATCTCCGGGAAGATAATCTGCTCGGGGATTCCCAATGTATAGTTTCCACGTCCGTCGAAACCCTTATCGTTGATACCTCTAAAGTCCCTGATACGGGGTATGGCAACCGAGATCAACCTGTCAAGGAATTCGTACATCTGATTGCTGCGCAGTGTAACTCTAACACCAATGGGCATGCCTCTTCTGAGCTTGAAGTTCGAGATGTCTTTCTTCGACTTTGTAGCTACCGCTTTTTGCCCTGCAATCATTGTCATTTCCTGGATACCGCTGTCGATCAGTTTTTTATCGGTTATGGCACCTCCAAGGCCCTGGTTCATCGAAATCTTTTTGAGTTTCGGTACCTGCATGGGGCTCTTGTACTCGAATTTTTTGAGAAGTTCGGGATGTATTTCCTCTTGATACTTCGCTTTAAGTCTTGGAATGTAACTCATTATTTAATTACCTCCCCTGATTTTTTAGAGTAACGAACAAGTTTACCTGTCTTTTCGTCTGGTTTCCGTCCTACGCGTGTAGGTTTACCAGAACCGTCGATCACCATCAGGTTTGAAATATTGATTGGTGATTCTTTGGTTACGATACCACCCTGCGGATTTTGTGCATCGGGTTTGGCATGTTTGGTAACCATTTTGATACCTTCAACGATGGCAGTTTTTTTCTTTTGATCAACGAGTAACACTTTGCCTTGCTGGCCTTTAGAGTTACCGGAGATCACCATCACGATATCACTTTTCTTTACATGTAATTTATAATTTCCCATCTTCTTCAGTTTTGTTTTACAGAACCTCTGGTGCCAGAGAAACAATTTTCATGTATTGCTTTTCCCTTAACTCTCTGGCCACCGGGCCAAAAATACGGGTACCAATCATTTCGCCTGCAGCATTCAAAAGCACAACAGCGTTGTCGTCAAAGCGGATGTATGATCCATCGGGGCGGCGTGTTTCTTTTTTGGTTCGCACAACCACAGCTTTGGAAACTGTGCCCTTTTTTATGTTACCTGATGGGATGGCATGCTTTACCGTAACAACAATGTTGTCGCCTATGCCTGCATAGCGTTTTTTGGTACCACCCAGCACACTTACGCAAAGTACCTCCCTGGCACCGCTGTTATCAGCTACTGTTAATCTGGATTCTTTTTGTATCATGACTATTACTTAGCTCTTTCGATTATTTCTACTAATCTCCAACATTTATTTTTGCTTAATGGTCGTGTTTCCATGATGCGCACAGTATCGCCGATATTACAATCGTTTTTTTCATCGTGAGCGAGGAATTTTGACGACTTTTTCACAAACTTTTTGTAGATCGGGTGCTTCACCCTGCGTTCAACCTGTATCACGATGGATTTATCCATCTTGTTGCTGGTTACAAGGCCAATACGTTCTTTCCTTAACGATCTTGTTGATTTGGCTTCCATTATAATGAAATCTAGTTAAATTTTCCTTCAAGTTGTCTTTTGCGGATTTCCGTTTTCAGTCTGGCTACAGTTCTCCGGTAATCTACAATTTTATTTGGGTTTTCGAGCGGCGAAACGGCGTGGTTAAGCTTGAGCTTACTTAATTGCTTCTCCTCTTCTTCTAACCTTTCGAGCAAATCGTCGTTCGACAATTCATTTATTACGTTTTGTTTCATAATAGCTACGTATTCAAAGTGTTATTCCTGATAATCTCTTCTTACCACAAATTTTGTAGTTACCGGCAGTTTTTGAGCAGCAAGACGCATGGCTTCGCGTGCAACTTCCAATGGTACGCCATCAGCTTCAAACAAGATCCTGCCCGGTGTTACCCTGGCTACAAAATATTCAGGTGCCCCTTTTCCTTTACCCATCCTTACCTCGGCAGGTTTTTTGGTTACAGGTTTATCCGGAAATATTTTGATCCATATCTGGCCTTCACGTTTCATGTAACGGGTAACGGCCTGACGTGCAGCTTCAATCTGACGCCCGGTTAACCAGGCTGATTCAAGTGATTTTATTCCAAAGGATCCGAAAGCAAGTTCGTGGCCCCTGTGCGCATTACCTTTCATCCGCCCTTTTTGCTGCTTCCTGAATTTCGTTTTCTTTGGCTGTAACATTTCTATTTAGATTAAAATGTGGTTAAAACTTTCAATTATTTTCTCTGGCGCTGTCTTGAACGAGGTCTTCTTCCGCCGCCACTGCCGCCGCCGGCAGGACCTTTTTGCTTCTTATCGCCTGAAGAAACCTGAACAAGTTCCGGCTTACCATATATCTCACCTTTGCAAATCCATACTTTGATGCCAATACGTCCGTAGGTGGTATGGGCTTCAGTATTTGCATAATCAATATCAGCGCGCAGGGTGTGTAATGGTGTACGGCCTTCTTTGTACATCTCGTTACGGGCCATTTCGGCTCCGCCCAAACGACCGGAAATCAATACTTTAATTCCTTCAGCTCCAATCCTCATGGTTGATGCAACTGCGGTTTTTATGGCACGCCTGAATGATATCCTGCCTTCGATCTGCCTGGCAATGGCATTGGCAACAAGTGTGGCATCCAACTCAGGGCGCTTGATTTCGCTGATATTAATCTGGATTTCTTTTCCTGTCAACTTCTTCAGCTCTTCTTTCAGCTTATCAACTTCCTGACCACCTTTTCCGATGATGATACCCGGACGAGCAGTGTAAATGGTAACGGTAACAAGCTTTAGTGTACGCTCAATATAAATCCTGGCGATACCAGCTTTTGAAAGACGGGCATGAAGATATTTTCTAATCCTGTCGTCTTCTACCAGTTTGACATCAAAATTTTTGCCGCCATACCAGTTAGACTCCCAGCCTTTAATGATTCCTAACCTTAATCCTATCGGATGAGTTTTTTGTCCCATTAATTATTGTGATATTGATTATTATTCTCAGTTTATTATTCGGTATCAACGATAACATCTTCTCTGCTATCAAGAATCACAGTTACATGATTTGAACGCTTTCGAATACGGTGTGCTCTACCCTGCGGTGCAGGACGAATACGCTTGAGCACCCTTGCACTGTCAACCATAATAGTTTTTATGTACAGGTTATGATCTTCCATTCTTACACCTTCATTCTTTTCCTGCCAGTTGGCAATTGCCGAAAGAACGAGTTTGTAGAGGCGGCCTGCTGCATCGTTGGGTTTATATTTTAAAATATTCAAAGCGATTTCCACGTCTTTTCCTTTAACCAGATCAGCCATTAACCTCATTTTTCTTGGTGAGGTAGGACAGTTATTCAAACTGGCCATGTATGTTTTCTTCCTGGTTTCTTTCCTGGCTTCTGCTGCCAATTGTTTACGCGATCCCATGGTATATTTTCTTTACTGTATTTTCTTATTTTTTACTACCTGCATGTCCTCTGAACTGACGAGTTGGAGCAAACTCACCTAATTTATGACCTACCATATTTTCGGTAACATACACCGGGATGAATTTATTTCCATTGTGCACAGCGATTGTTAACCCCACAAAATCAGGAGAAATAATTGATGCTCTTGACCAGGTTTTAATCACCGACTTCTTTTTAGAGGCCTGTGCTTCCAGAACTCGTTTTTCGAGTTTGTAATGAATGAATGGACCTTTTTTAAGCGAACGACTCATTGTATTCTAAGATTTACTTTATTATTTCTTCCTTCTTTCGATAATATATTTGCTAGATGCTTTTTTGGGTGCCCGGGTTTTGTATCCTTTAGCAGGTACACCATTTCTTGACCTCGGCAATCCACCTGATGCCCTTCCTTCACCACCACCCATGGGGTGATCGACCGGATTCATTACAACACCTCTTACGCGCGGTCTGCGACCAAGCCAGCGTGTTCGTCCGGCTTTTCCTGATACTTCAAGGCTGTGATCCATATTTGAAACAATACCGATAGTAGCCTTGCAGGTTTGAAGCAGCATGCGTGTTTCACCTGATGGAAGCTTAATAACTGCATATTTGCCATCACGAGTCATCAACTGAGCATAAGAACCGGCACTTCTGGCCATCTTACCACCCTGACCGGGCCTGAGTTCGATATTGTGAATCAGTGTGCCGAATGGAATTTCGCTGAGATACATGGTATTTCCCACATCCGGTGAAACACCCTTTCCTGAGGCAATCTTGGTTCCAACCTTGATGCCGTTAGGTGCAATGATGTATCTTTTTTCACCGTCCTCGTACTGAATCAGTGCGATACGTGCACTTCTGTTCGGATCATATTCCACTGAAAGGACCTCTGCACTCATGCCTTCTTTATCCCTTCGGAAATCGATCTTACGGTATTTTTGCTTATGACCGCCACCCAAATAACGCATGGTCATTTTACCCTGATTATTCCTACCGCCTGATTTCTTCTTTGGTTCAAGCAAACTTTTTTCAGGTTTATCAGTAGTTATCTCATCAAACGCACTAATTAATTTGAAGCGCTGACTTGAGGTCGTCGGTTTGAATTTTTTTAAAGCCATTATATCTTAAATATTGCTGTAAAAATCAATTGTTTCGCCTTCGGCTAATGTGATGATAGCCTTTTTAGTTGCCTTGGTTTTGCCGCTGATAAGGCCGGTTTTTGTAAACCTCGATTTGGATTTACCTGCATAATTGATGGTATTAACAGCCACCACCTCTACACCATACAATTCTTCAACCGCTTTTTTAATCTCAACCTTGTTTGCATCTTTATGCACCATAAATCCAAACCTGTTCAGCTTTTCTCCCAGGTCCGTCATTTTCTCGGTAATGATCGGCTTATTCAGAATAGTCATTTTTACCTGCTTTTTGGTTTTTACTACTCAATTTAGTTTTTAAACAACTCGTCAATATCTTTAACTGAACTTTCGGCCATCAGGATTTTGTTGGCATTCAGAATGTCGTAGGTATTAAGATTATTGGAGTTGAGATATTTTACTTTTTTCAGGTTCCTGGCCGAGAGATAAACATTTTGTTTCGTTTCCGGCATTACCAGAAGTACCTTTTTACCTTCAAGATCAAAGCTTTTTAAAAGCTGAATGAAGTCCTTTGTTTTTGGTGCCTCAAAGTTAAAATCTTCGAGAACGGTGATTTCTTCAGAAGTAGCTTTGTAAGATAATGCTGACTTTCTGGCAAGGCGCTTAACCTTTTTATTCAACTTAAACTCATAACTTTTTGGTCTCGGACCAAAAACACGTCCACCACCTCTGAAAATAGGGCTTTTAATGGAACCGGCACGTGCAGTACCTGTACCTTTTTGGCGCTTAATTTTTCGTGTACTACCTGTTATTTCACCTCTTTCCTTTACCTTGTGCGTACCCTGGCGTCTTTTGGCCATGATGAGTTTAACATCAAGGTAAATCGCATGGTCATTGGGCTCAATTCCATAAATACTGTCATCGAGATCAATTGTACGATCTGTTTTTTGTCCGCTGGTATTATAAACTGTTAGCTCCATCTTTCAACAATTACGTAAGATCCGTTAGGCCCTGGTACTGAACCTTTAACAAGAATCAAATTATTACTTTTATCAATTTTCAACACCTGGAGGTTAATCATTTTAACCCGCTGGTTTCCCATACGGCCGCCCATACGCATACCTTTAAATACACGTGATGGCCATGATGATGCTCCGATAGAACCAGGTGCCCTTAACCGGTTATGCTGACCGTGTGTTTGATCTCCTACACCACGGAAACCATGACGCTTTACTACACCCTGGAAACCTTTACCTTTCGATATCCCAACAACATCAATAAATTCTCCTTCTACAAATACATCAACACCAACTTCTTCTCCTACCTTTTTCTGGTGCCCGACTTCGAACCTGGTAAACTCCCTTACGATTTTTTTGGGCGATATCCCGGCTTTATCAAAGTGTCCCTTGAGCGATTTTGTTGTTCGCTTTTCCTTCTTTTCATCGTAAGCCAATTGAATGGCTTCATACCCATCGGTTTCTTTGGTTTTGATTTGTGTTACTACACATGGACCTGCTTCGATGACTGTACAGGGAAGGTTTTTCCCATTCTCGTCAAAAATCGAGGTCATACCGATTTTTTTTCCTATTATTCCAGACATTATATAATAATGTTAAGTTCCTGAGTAATTACACTTTTATTTCAACCTCAACACCGCTCGGCAATTCAAGCTTCATCAACGCATCAATTGTTTTGGTTGTCGAACTGTAAATGTCGAGCAAGCGCTTGTATGACGACAATTCGAATTGCTCCCTGGATTTCTTGTTTACGAATGTGGATTTGTTAACCGTAAAAATCTTCTTGTTTGTAGGCAACGGAATTGGTCCACTTACTACAGCTCCTGTACTCTTTACAGTTTTTACGATCTTCTCGGTTGATTTGTCAACCAAATTGTGATCGTAAGACTTAAGCTTTATTCTGATCCTTTGACTCACCTTTAAATATAATTTTAATTAGAATAGACTTCTAAATTTTTACTACGTATCCTTTTATCTTGTACAGCACTTGCTCGAGCAAATCCTGAGGTAATTCTGCAAAATGTGAAAATTCCAGATTATAGGTAGCCCTGCCGGAGGTTAATGACCGCAATGATGTAACATATCCAAACATAGAGGCCAACGGTACCTTAGCACGTAAAACCTGTGTATTTATCTCGGTTTTAACATTCTCGAGCTGGCCACGTCGCTTGTTAACATCACCACTTATTTCGCCAACGTATTCATCGGGAGTAGTAACTTCAAGATTCATAACAGGTTCAAGCAGTGTTAGCTTCAAGTTTTTGGTCGCATTTCTGAACCCGACATTAGCGGCAATTTCGAAAGCAAGTTGATCAGAATCAACAGGATGAGTGCTTCCATCCTTTAAAACAACTTTCATACTGTAAACCGAAAATCCAGCCAAGGGTCCATTCATCATGGCATTGGTGAATCCTTTGCGAACAGCTTCGATATATTCTTTAGGAAGAGCACCTCCTTTTACCTGACTAATAAACTGTAATCCGGTAACACCATTATCGGCCGGGCCAATCTCGAATGTAA
>CAYNDN010000090.1:0-7970 GCA_964395075.1 uncultured Lentimicrobiaceae bacterium
TATTGTTGTGTTTGCGCCGGCTTCAGCAACCGGAGCCTGCTCAAAAGTAACCAGGATGCATTCTTGGGTATTATCACATCCGTTCAGTCCAAAAGCTTCCAGACAAACGTTAATTGTTCCTGCCTGGATATCGCCGGGCGATGGCATATAAGTCGTGTTCAATCCATTGGGGTTTGTAAATGAACCCCCTCCGTTGCTCAACCAAACCTGGCCGGCTCCAAAATTTACTGTTGCCTGGAGCTCAACATATTCATCAGCACATAAGGTAATATCATCCCCTAAATACACATTGGGGAGTTTTTGGATTACGACGGTAAGACATTCCTCTATGCTGCCACATCCTCCGGCACCGGTTGCAGTGAGGCAAATATCGACAAATCCGCTCACGATATCTTCGGCACAAGGCGTGTAGGTGGTTGTAAGTTGGTTGGGATGGCTAAAAGTTCCTGTAGCTTCGGTACTCCATTGCAAGGTGGCATAATTAGATGCGGTAGCCTCTAATTGTATAGTTTCGCCTTCACAAATCAGCAGATCATCACCCACCGAAACCTGCGGGTTTTGGGCAATGGTGATGTTGATACAGTCGGAGGAATTATTACACCCGTTGATTCCGGTGGCAGTTAAGCAAAGTTCTGCTCCACCAGCGGCAATATCACCTGTGCCGGGCGTGTATATTGCATTGAGTATATTTTTGTCATCAAAATATCCATCACCTGTAGTACTCCATAATACTGCTTCAAAATATGCTGCTGTTGCATTCAACTGCACCTGCTCTTGCTCACAAACCAGCATGTCGTCTCCGGCGTTTACATCAGGGAGTGGATTTATGGTTACTATCAGACAGTCCGAAAAATCATCGCAGTTATATTGACCGGTAGCGGTTAAACAAATTTCTACCTGGTTATACTGTTCATCGTTAGGCCCTGGCACATACACGGTTGTTAAAGCCTGATTATCATTAAAGGTTCCATCTCCTGTTGTTGACCAGTAAACTTGGTTGTAATTTTCACCGGAACCATTGAGTTCTGCATTTTCACCAGAACAAATCGTGATGTCGTTTCCGGCATTGGCGGAGGGATCTTCAACGATGGTAATGTTAATGCAGTCGGAAATCTGTTCACAAGGATCATTTCCATTCACTATCAAACATAATTGTGTATTGCCTGTTTGAATGTCATCAGGACCGGGATTATACACAGCGAAGAGTGTGCCATTGTTCAGGAAAGTACCATCGCCGGCTGTCTCCCAATATAATGAAGTATAGTTTTGTGCCGATCCATCCAACGCAGCACCCACGCTTTTGCAGATTGTCTGGTCTGTGCCGGCATCTGCCAATGGAGATTCGACGATGGTAACATTTATACAATCTGATTCCGGCTGGCAATTTGCAAATCCGGTGGCAGTTATGCAAAGCTGTATGTTGCCATTCTGGATGTCGGTGGCACTTGGAAAAAATACAGGATTAAGCGACTGGCTGTTATCAAAACTACCTGTTCCGTTGGTAGTCCACGCAAAACTTTCAGCATTTTCGATTAAAGCTGATAATTGGATGGTTTCGGTATCACAAATTGAAAAATCATTTCCAGAAATATTTACTGTTGGTGATGGTAAAAATTCTATGTTCATACAATCAGATGCATCTTCGCAAATACCGTGAGCAAAAGCAGTAATACACAGTTCAACTATTCCATTTGCAAGGTCGTTAGGCCCAGGACTATATTCAGGATTTTCAATTGTTTCATCGCTGAAATTTCCATCACCTGTGGTTGTCCAAAGCAAAGATTCGGCATCTTGAACAGATGCTTCTGAAAGCAGCATCGCAGAGGTGGTGCTACAGTTTATAATATTATTTCCTGCATTTGCAGAGGCATTGTTACACCCTGAATTGACCGTTAAATCGAGGTCATCGGTGCTATTAACCTGACATGGCGATTCAGAAACAGCGGTAAGTGATAATGTTACTACCCCCTGGGTTAAATCATCCATGCTGGGTGTATAGCTGGTTTCGATTAATCCCGGATCGTTGAATGTGCCATTTCCGGTGGTTGACCAGAAAGCACTTACGAAGTTTTGGGCGTAGGCTTCCCCGGTGGTATAAGGTATTCCAACCGGTGAGGTAGCATCGCTACCGGCATTTACGGTTGGTGCATACACGATGGTTACGTTAATGCAGCTTGACGAATTTCCGCACAAGGCAGTACCTGTCGCGTTTAAGCATAAATCAACCGCCTGTCCTGAAATATCAAGTGTTCCCGGAGTATATGTAGTATTCAACTGGAAAGGGTTTTCAAAAAATCCATCTCCGCTTGTATTCCATTGGATAGATTGAAAGTTTTCTCCAAATCCGTTTAATTCAACAATATTGGTTTCACATATAGTAACATCTGGACCGGCGTCAACTTCAGGAGCTTCCTGTATTATAATAACCTTGGTATCGGTAGCAACCACCTGGCAGGGTTCTTCAGGATAGGCCATTAGGGTGAGAGCTACTGATTGATTTTGAATATCTGAGCTTCCGGGATAATATTTCGTAACGAGGGATGAATGATCCTGGAATGATCCGTCACCAGCAGTTGTCCACAAGGTGTAATCATAATTTTGGCCACTACCATTCAGGTTTACCAGGTCTCCTTCGCATATCACCAGGTTGTTACCGGCATTACAAACCGGGTCTTTCAAAATATTCAGGTTCAATTGATCTGTATCAGCAACTTCGCAGGGCGAAACAGGTTGGGCAGCAAGTGTTAAAGAAACACTCCCTTGCAGTATATCCTCTGATCCCGGAGTGTAGATTGCTTCCAGACTTTCGGCATTGTCAAAAACACCATTGCCCGTGGTTGACCATGATACAGCACTGTAATTTGTGGCTGTACCGATTACTTCAAACGCTGATCCTGCACAAATTTCTCCATTACTGCCTGCATTGGCCTGAGGTGGATTAAACAGATCAATGGAGATATTTTCGCTGGAATTCCCGGTGCATGGTGATAGCGATGTTGCAGTAATTGTTACCGAAACTTCTCCCGCGTTCAGGTCTCCGTTTCCCGGGAAATATAGTGTGTTCGGACTATTTGGATTATTGAAATATCCATCGCCGGATGTTGTCCAGTTTAACGATTGGAAATTTTCAGCATCAGCCTGAAGCAATATATCGCTATCCATACAGATATCTATATCATTGGAGGGTACTGACAGTGACACAGGTGAAAAGATGGTTAAGAGCATATCGTCACTAAGTCCTGCGCCATTTGGTGGTTCGGCAAAAGGGGTAAGGGTTAAAAATGCCTCTCCTGTAAATATATCAATATATCCAGGAAAGTATTGTGTATTCAGTTCATCAGGGTTGCTAAAAGTTCCATCTCCTGAAGTAGTCCATAAAACGCTTTCATATTCGGTTGCGCTGCCCTGGAGGGTTACATCCTGGTCTGAACAAATTGTTTGATCAGGGCCAGCATTGGCAGTGGCTCCACCATCAAAAATAATCAAAACATTATCGGTTACCGGTGCTGAACATGGAGGTAACGGATTCGCTGTGATGAACAATTCAACTACACCAGCCAGCATATCGCCGGCTCCACCGGTGTATGTGGTAGAAAGTTCATCGGTATTCTCAAAAGTTCCGTCTCCGGTAGTGACCCATATTACAGACGAAAAATGTTGTCCGGTTGCTATGATATCCACTTCGGGATTTCCAAATGCCGGGATAACATCCCCTGCATCAACAACCGGCGGGGGACTCAGGAAAAGCCTTACTTTATCTGAATAGGTGCCGATGCAGGGTGGTTTTGAAGTTACTGATAGCGTAAGTTCAACCTCTCCATTCAAAATATCTTCAGGCCCGGGGGTGTACAGTGGTTTGGTTATGTTCACATCATTAAATGTTCCATCGCCGCCGGTACTCCAAAAAATGCTATCTGCAAAAGCAGTGGCACCGCACATTTCATAAGGCTCCCCTCCACAGATGGATGCATCAGCCCCTGCTGAGCAAAAGGCGTTTTTGTTGATGAGGAGTTCAGATGTTTTAATCACAACAAAATCACAAGGATCGATACCCATACCGGTTATGGTAAGTGTAACACATGAATGTGAATTGGCATAAGAGCCGGGAATATATATTGGGGACAGCGTATTTCCATTTATAAAAAACCCGTTTCCTTCGGTTGACCATTCAACCTCCGACAGGTTATATCCTTCCGCCTCCAGGGGTAATGGCGAAGTTTGACAGGTACTAAAAGTTTCAGGTAAAATGATGATAGGTGTGGGATATATTTCAACCTCCATGGTGTCTGATACAGGCTGAACACACGGTGCTTTAGGGTAGCCGGTAAGGCTTAAGTTGAATAAACTGTTCGATTGATCGTTGATGCCCAGAAAATAGGTTGTAGTGGCAGCATAGGGGTCGGCAAAAGTACCGTCGCCTGAGGATGACCAGGTTAAGGATGAGGTATGCGCAACCGTTGCATTCAACTCCAGCATTTCGATTCCACAAGTGGAAATATTTTCGCCTGCTTCTACGATAGCATCATAAGTTACACTGATTTCCACCATACTCACCGACTGATTGATCCCATCGGATGCTTCAACAAAAAATAATGTTGGTTCGGTAACGAAAAATGCAGGATTTTGCAGTGTTGATGAAAAGCCGGGTGGCTCAGAGGTCCAGTTATAGGTAATATTGCCACTTCCTTCAATTACCTCTGCCTGGAATGATACAGTGCCTTCGTTGCAAAGTGAATCCTGGTCAGACGATGCAGTTATCCAGAGTTCCTCGTTGCAATTCATTTCGAGAAGTCGTATCAGTCCGAGTTTATACCATTTGTTTACGCTAAAAAATTCAGGGTCCAGTTCTATTTCATCCACGAGATATTCACCCATGTATTGCCACGAAAAAAGCTTGTAAGTTATGGATTCTCCATGCGAAAATCCCTCCTTAACATCCGGAGTGGAGTTATCATCTCCAAAAACACTCATTACAATTCCTGCAGTGTCGGGCCAGTATGCTATGCCTCCGCATTCAAGTTCACCATCATAATTCTCAAAAAATGCGCCGATAACATCGTTTTGATTTATGGGAATTCCATTTATATTCGGATCAGCCTCCAGCGCGATAATCACACCACATACATTGCCTGTATTTATTGGATCTGCCCATCCGGGAGGTGTCATAATGGATTTACTGGTGTTGTTAATCAATAAAGAATCCAATGCAGAACTGTCAGCCTGGGCAATGCCAAATTCCTTTGGGAGTTTAAACGTTTGACCGATTGTATCAATGTTTAAGATAATAAAGAGCGTGAGCAGGATAAAGACCGAAGTGCTGTGAATAGCACAGTAAAAAGATTTCATAATTTCCCCTTTCTTTTATAAAAATTTGTTTTACAAAGGCATGCAGATTCCCCAATCCGTATTGCCTAGGACTAAATCAACCTGGTTATTTTTAAAATTGGCCCCCCGGGTATGTTAATAATTAACTGATTGCTAAAGTATATTATCTTATCATTCCGCCAAAACGGAGTCAATCAAAAAGAGATTTTCAATAAGACCAATATTTCTAAATTATTAAATATTAAGAAAATAACCACTATATTTGAAATGAATACAAATAATTCAGCCCCTGAAAATGGGATAGATTAAGAATATTTTGGCCCCTTCAAGAAGTATGCCAACTACCCTTTAATTATTTGGAAGTAAACAAATTCAGAGGATATGCATCACACATTTTATGTTGTAGTCAAAAAAAAGGCCTGAGTATTTAACCGGGCCTAAATTGATTTATTCACATATTTGGAATTAACGATTTCCGGAGAACCGAACCCTGTTGGATCACAATCTGAAACTGTGAATTAAGCAGGTTAAAGACTATTCTTTAAATCCAATTCCTGGCATTTACAAAGGCTTCGAGCCAGGGTGTCATTTCATCGGTTGGGCGGTCAGAAGGATAGTTTGCCCACTGCCACGGCAGGATTGCACGCTCAAGGTGTGGCATCATGGCCAGGTGGCGCCCATCATCCGAAACAATTCCTGCTGCGTTGTGTGGCGAGCCGTTTGGATTGCCAGGGTATCCCTCATAACTGTATTTCACAGGTATGTTACAACCGGATTCTCCTTCCGGGAAATCAAATCTGCCCTCGCCATGAGCTACCCAAATTCCAAGCCGGGTGCCCGATAGCGATTTGAGCATCACAGATTCATTGTTCTCAATTTCAACATTAAGGAATGCGGATTCAAATTTGCCTGAGCTGTTGTGCAACATTTTAGGATGTGATTTCTGATTAGGGTAAATAAGCCCAAGTTCGGTCATCACCTGGCAGCCATTACATATACCGAGGCTCAAAGTATCTTTGCGCATATAAAAATCATCAAGTGCTTTTTTGGCTTTTTCGTTGTAAAGAAAAGCACCTGCCCAGCCTTTGCCCGAACCCAGCACATCGCTGTTCGAAAACCCGCCAACAAACACGATAAAGTTGATATCTTTCAAATCTTCGCGGCCTGAGATCAGGTCGGTCATATGCACATCTTTCACGTCAAAACCGGCGAGGTGCATGCTCCAGGCCATTTCGCGATCACCGTTTACGCCTTTTTCGCGGATGATAGCAGCTTTAATTCCGGTTGGGGTTTTCCTTTTTGGATCGATGCCAAATTGAGAAAATTGCCCGGAAAATTCTGCAAGGAACCTGAATTTGAGTTTTTGGGATTTGTAATTTTTATAGCGGTCGAGGGCCAGTTCCCGCTTGGTTTGATTCCGTTCAAACAAATATGAGGTTTTATACCAAATATCTCTGAGCGAATCAATATCAAAATCCAGTTTTTGCATCAGGTGATTGATCTCCAATTTCCTTTCAGGAATATAACTTCCGATTACTACAGCACGGATGCCTTTTGCCTGCAGCAATTTCGAAACATCATCCTTCTTTTGTGTTTGGATAATAACACCGGGTTTCTCGCTGAAAAGCAATTTTACGGTGTCGTCTACGCCAAGGTTTTTCAGGTTGACGGACAGGCCGCCTTCTGCATTGGCAAAATTCATCTCCAGCAAAGTTGTGATGAGCCCACCGGCTGAAATGTCGTGCCCGGCCAGGATCAAACCCTGATTAATCAAACCCTGTATGGCATTGAAGGTGTTTTTGAAGTTTACCGGATCCGGCACATGGGGTGGGGTAATTCCCGGCATGTTGATGGATTGCGCGAAACTGCTACCGCCCAGTTCAAAATCGGAAGCTGAAAAACTCACATAGATTATTTCGGTTTTCTCGTCTTTAACAAGTACAGGCATAATGGCTTTTTTAACATCAGCAACCTCTGCGGCTGCAGAAACAATTACCGTTCCCGGGGCATACACCATTTTTCCATCCGGGTACTTCTGAGTCATCGAAAGTGAATCTTTTCCGGTTGGAACGTTGATGCCCAATTGAATGGCGAAATTGCTTAAAGCCTCAACAGCTTTGTAAAGCCGGGCATTTTCCCCTTCGTTTCTGGCAGGCCACATCCAGTTTGCTGAAAGAGAAACCCCACTCAAGCCGCCATCAATGGGAGCCCAAACTATGTTGGTGAGTGCCTCAGCCACAGCAAGAACGGATCCTTTGGCCGGATCAAGCAGGCCGGGCACAGGAGCATGCCCAATGGAAGTTGCCACACCTTTTGTGCCTTGGTAGTCCAGCGTGGAAATACCAAGGTTATTCAAAGGTAGCTGAATTTCGCCGGCACATTGCTGCATGGCGATTTTTCCGGTTACCGAGCGGTCAACCTTGTTGGTAAGCCAGTCTTTGCATGCCACGGCTTCCAATTGCAACACTGCCTCAAGGTATTCAGTAATCTTGTCCTGGTCGTATTTCAGGTTTTTAAACTTGTTTTCTACCGGCTTGTCTTCCAGGATGGTTTTTGGCGGCTTGCCAAAGAAATCGGTAAGATCAAGATTTATGGGGTGCACTTCTGAATTCTTGCGATGAAAGGTAAATTTATGATCAGTTATA
>CAYNDN010000090.1:7980-11683 GCA_964395075.1 uncultured Lentimicrobiaceae bacterium
TCTTCTTCGGAGATGGCAAGTAGGCCTTTGTGGTCGCGATCAGAAACTTTTTGCATCAAAACCGAGTCGGCTTTTTCAAGAATCAGCCCCATCCGTTCCTGCGATTCATTCCCGATTATTTCTTTGTCGGAAAGGGTAGGGTCGCCCACCGGAAGTTTTTCCATCTCAATCAAAGCACCGGTTTCCTCAACCAGTTCTGAGAGGCTGTTGAGGTGTCCACCTGCACCATGGTCGTGGATCGAAACAATTGGATTTTCTTCCAGTTCCACCATCGCCCGGATGGCATTATAAATACGTTTTTGCATTTCAGGGTTGGAACGCTGAACGGCATTCAATTCAATGTTATTGGCAAACTGGCCGGTTGCAACCGAAGAAACTGCACCTCCGCCCATCCCGATGCGATAATTGTCTCCACCCATTACTACCACGATATCATCTTTTTTGGGCCTGTCTTTTACGGCCTCTTTTTTCTTGCCAAAACCAATGCCGCCTGCAAGCATGATCACTTTATCGTACCCGTAATTTTTACCTTTTTCCTGGTGCTCAAAAGTGAGGAGGCTTCCGCAAATCAGCGGTTGGCCAAATTTGTTTCCAAAATCGCTGGCACCATTTGAAGCTTTAATCAAAATATCCAGTGGTGTTTGATAGAGCCATTTACGTTGTTGAAATTGCTGTTCCCATTTCCGGGATGCTTCCAGCCGGGGATAGGAGGTCATGTAAACGGCTGTTCCGGCCAGTGGGATACTTCCTTTTCCTCCGGCAAGACGATCACGGATCTCTCCACCAGAGCCTGTGGCAGCACCATTAAATGGTTCAACGGTTGTTGGGAAATTATGGGTTTCAGCTTTCAAAGAAATCACCGAATCAATTTCGGAAGTTTTAAACAAGGCAGAGGTATCCTGACGTTCCGGGGCAAACTGTTCTATTGTTGGTCCTTCAATAAATGCAACATTGTCCTTGTAAGCAGAAACTATTTTGTTGGGATTTTCTTTTGAAGTTTTCTTGATCATCGAAAACAGGCTCTCGGGCATCTCCTTTCCATCAATGATAAACATTCCGTTAAAAATTTTGTGCCGGCAGTGCTCGGAATTTACCTGGGCAAACCCATAAACTTCGCCGTCGGTTAATTTTCGGCCCAGTCGCTTGCTAAGTTTTTCCAGGTATTTAACTTCATCATCACTCAATGCCAAACCTTCTTCATTGTTATACATCGAAATATCATCGATGAAAATGATCGGATCGGGGGATTTATCAATGGTAAAAATATCCTGGCCCACACCTTCATATAGATTAAAAAGCATGGGGTCAATTTCAGGATTCTTCTTATCGGATTTGAGAAATTCTTCGATGCGCAGGATGCCGGGGATAGCCATGTTTTGGGTGATTTCGACGGCGTTTGTGCTCCAGGGTGTAATCATCTCTTTCCTGGGCCCGATAAAAGTACCCTCAAGCGTTTTGGCTGCTGTCATTTGGCCGCCACCAAAAAGCCAGTTTAGTTTTGAAACATTGTCGATAGAAAGTTCAGTTTTACTTTCCAAGACAAATACCCGGTTTTCCGTTTGAAAAAAATAGATCATCGTGTTGCTGTTTTGATGTAAGTTGCTGGCTGCAAAAATAGCGAATCAAAGCGGTTTTTAATCCTAACAATTTTCATACTTGTTAATTCGATATTCAAAGATGCCGGAAACTGTGTCAGCTATTTTGCATCGCCAATGAGGTGAATTATCCGGCTGCTGTTTTGCTCATATTTTGGCCGGACAAATTTTGATATTGATTTCATGGCTGTGGTATCACTGCTGTAGGTGTCAATGATAACCTGCTGGTTGGCAGTAAAAGGAATTTCAAACTGGCCGTTGTTGCTCCAGGTAATCGAGGTTGACTGCCCTGCAACAAATGCGCGGACTACGGTATTGTTTAATGCACGGTAGTATCCGATAGGCAAAGGGCCGGTGCTTTGGAAGATGAAAATGTTTTCGATCATTTCATATTGTGTGCCAGCATTTATGTAGAGCGGATTTAGAACTTCATTGTTATTGATGATGGAAAGATGAAAATATGCCTTGGAAACATCCAGTGAATACCTGGGGTTTATTTCAGGATTTAAAAACTGCTGTCCTTCCCAATCCATCATCAATCCGAGTTGTGTGCTGTCGGTGTATCGGCCCGAAGTTTGGGCATAATACGTAATTACATCTGGTGGCTGAAAAAAACCAAATTGCACACTGTCGTTTTTCCCGATATTTCTCGAAAATTTATTGGTATCGGCACTAACAAGCACAGTGTCGATGCGTATATTTATGGTTGAATATGCCGGATTGATGAATGTAATGAGAAACATATCCACGTTAAGATATACGTCCATTGTATAGTCTTCGGCTGATGTAAGTATATTTAATTCTCCTGAATAATTACCCTGTGGAAGGTTTTGCCGGCTGGCAACACATGTAATTTCTATCTGACTTTGCCCCGATACCTGTCCATTGGCGTTAGCCACCTCCAGCCAGGAAATTTCCTCGGTTACCTGATAGGATAAATTTTCCTCTCCTACATTGCCCAGGGTGAAGCCATTGAAAATGCGCACATTTCCATAATGCATCGAAATCCTGTCAACCACTGCAGAGGCATCCCTTTTGTCAAATCTTTTTCTGCATCCCGGGTGGATGATCATCAAAACAAAAATCACAAGGAAAATTACTGCGGAAATTAAAACTCCATTTTTCATTTGGCCACCATTAAAAATATAAAAGTACGATTTATCTGAACAAATGCTCCGGATTATTTATCCATCCCAGTTTTTTCATAGCCCAAATCCCGATGAGAATTGCTTCGGCGGCATTTACGTTTAGTTCACTGGTTTTTTTAGAGCCGATTTTCATCAGGAAATTCTCTGCAAACTGAATGGCGAATTTCTTGGCTTTTTTGCCTTTGCGTTGTTCGCGATTGAAGAGCAACTCACGGCGCCAGTCTTCGGCCATGATGTGCATAATGTTGATATTGCGTTTTTCTAATTGGGTATCCCAGAGTTTTCTTAATGGCCCACCACCTTCAATTACGATGTAATCAATCTCATCTTCCTGTTTTAAAATCCATGGTATGGCTTTTCTCAGGCGTGCCTTGTTTCCAAAATTCTGGGATTTGTACCAAAGTAGATCAGCATTGGAATTGAACATGGCAAGCCCGGTTTTTACGCCGAGATCAACGGAAAGCAAATATTGGATGTGCTGGCTGATTTTGATTGAAGTTATTAGTTATTCGCTATTGGTTACTCGTATCGTGTCAAACATGAAGTAACGGGTTTGACGTTTTCAATGCACGTTGGAAAGTCATGCGCTTGACCTGGAATCGTCCGCAGGACATTCCAGCGTCAAAAGAAAGTAGAGTACAAGCCCGCTCCGGGTAATGCTTGTGAACCCATTAAAAAAATTCATATTTAGCGATCGAACACATTATTTCACTTTAATTAACAGCATATTTACAAAGATATCTACCAACCTCTCAACTCCCTAATCACCTCTAACTTCTTATTTGCTGAGCGATGCAGGGAGCAAATATTTTTAGTTGGATTAGTTCACCACCCTGGCGCGCGAAAATGGTTTGGTGGGGTCGAACATATACCGGTAAGTTACGTGCGTTTTAAAAACTTTGCCCCCGATCTGCTCTACCACCTTGATCATGGATGGGTTAAAATCACCAATCCAGTTCA
>CAYNDN010000091.1:0-11680 GCA_964395075.1 uncultured Lentimicrobiaceae bacterium
GGCCAGGCCGAGGATTGCCCCGTATGGATGTTTACAACCGGTGGCCCGGAATACCTGATGAACAACGGCACTGTAACTGCAGCAAACGGGATGTTCTACGATACAGGTGGTGCTGATGGTGAGTATAGCAATGAAGAGGACATCGTGATGACATTTGAACCTCCGGTAACCGGACAGATGATGCAATTCGAGTTTATGGAATATGAAACCGAAAGCAACTACGACTACTTGTATGTATATGATGGCCCGGATGTAAACGCTCCTCCGGTTGCCGGCAGTCCGTTTAACGGCACCTCAGGCCCGGGAACAATCACATCAACACATGAAACCGGAACGCTGACCTTCCACTTTCAGTCCGACTATTCAGTAACCAAACTGGGATGGGCTGCTTCATTTGAGGCTTTGGGCGATCTGAGCTGCACCATCACCTCTAATCCTGAAGAAATGTGTGAAGGCATGTCGGCCATGTTGATTGCTACAGTTTCAGGCGGAACAGGCAACTACGATTGTGAATGGAGCCCGGCCGAATCACTCAGCGACCCAACAATCATGAACCCAATAGCCACACCAACCGAAACAACCACCTACACACTGACCATTGATGATGGTGCAACGGTAATGACCGATACCTACACACTTGAGGTAATGGATGCTCCGGAACCGGACCTCGGCGAAGACATAACCGTTTGTGTAAACCACACCGTAACACTCGATGCTACCTGCCCGGATGCTACCAGCTATCTCTGGACTCCCGGCGGATATACAACCCCAACCATCGAAGTGGACTCAACGGGTGTTGGTGCAGGAGAAATAACCTACACAGTTTTGGTGACCAACAGCAACGATTGTGATACGGAAGATGAAATCACCATCATGTTCGATCCTTGCACAGGAATTAACGAATACAATGACGAACTTACACTCTCTGTATTTCCAAACCCTGCTTTAACAGTATTGAATATTAACCTTTCAGGTATTTCAGAATTTGTTGAATACAGGTTACTCAACTACCAGGGTAGTGAAGTATATCGTGAAGAGATCGGCCACCTGAATGGCTTCACCAGCCAGCAAATCGAAATTGGTGATTACGCCAGCGGTATTTATTATCTGAGGCTTAAATCCAACGAAGAAGTAATCATTCAAAAGATTGTAATTAAATAAGTTTATTTCTTTGCAACTATCACAAGCCCCGGCGGAAACGTTGGGGCTTTTTTCTTCATCTAATTTACCGAATTCAACGAATTGATAATTCGATTAATTTGTGTAATTCGATTACCAATAATTGTTTGCGTGAGAGTGAACAGGTAAAATTTCAGGCTAATTCGATTGTTGTGATTTGTAAAAAACTTGATTTCAGATCATTAAAAGAATCACCTCCTTTAGCCCCTCATCTCAATGAATATAATGTGCTGTGTTTTTTATAAATTTCTATCTTCGTGAGCAACTTTTAACAACTACAAGCACTTCAAACCATGGAAAAAACCAAGAAAATATTTTTAGCAATTATCATTGTTTTTGCGATTTCGGCATTCGAACCCAACCTCCCACAATCGGTGTTTACTCCACAGGATATGCTATCGCTGGAACGATGCAGCATTTATGATTTGAGCCCCGATGGTTCCGAGATCATTTATGCCGTTTCCACACCACGCACGGCCAATGAAAAACCAGGTTCGGCACATCGCAAATATTTCAGAATGAAACTGGATTCCAGAGAAACATCCAGCCTGTTTGAGAATGATTTTAAAGGTGGCTCACCACAATACAGTCCTGATGGGGCTTACATTTCGTTTACCCACAAACCAGGGGAGGGCAAAACCCAGGTTTGGGCCATGCCCGTCAATGGTAGGGATATGATACAGCTGACCGATGCTGACAATGGTGTGTAGTAAGTTACACCTGGCAACCCGACGGCAAAGGGATGGCATTCCTTTCCAGAGAGCCTGAAACTGAAAAAGAAAAGGAACTCAAAGAACGCGGCTATGGTTTTATCTTTTATGAAGAAAATCTGAAAAATAACAGGCTTTTTCATGTTTCTTTCGATGATAACCTTGAAATCGTCAAAAGCGTGGAATTACTAAAAGGCACACATGTGTGGGATTGCAAATTCAGTAATGACGGGAGCTACCTGGCTTTTACCAGCTCTGAAAAAAACTTAATTGACCACCGGTACATGTTTCGTAAGTTACAGATTCTGGATATGGCCTCCGGAGAAGTAATTAAGGATATTGGAAATGAAGGCAAACTCGGCAACTATGTTTTCAGTCCGGATGATTCCCACCTGGCATTCGCCTCAGCACTCAACATTAACGATCATGCAGTTAGCCAGGCGTTTACCTATTCCATCAAAGACAAAATAATAAAGAATCATACACCGGAAAATTTCCGTGGCCATATCAGTCATGTAGACTGGAAGGATGACAAAACACTCTACACGGTTTCTGGTGAAGGGGTTTATCCCAGGTTTTCAACCATTAACATTAAAAATAACAAACGCGAAATCGTGCTTGACGCAGAAAAGTCAGGCATCAACTTTAGCACACCATATATCATTGATGATAAGCATTTTGTTTTTTCCGGTGATACACCTTACGATCCATCAAATATTTACGTGGAAAATACAAAGGGTAACATTGAGAAACTCACCAAGCTGAACCCTCAGCTTAAAAACATCAGTTTTGGCGAACAGAAAGTGATTCGTTATGAAGCAAGGGACGGCCAGGAAGTAGAAGGCCTGCTTATGAAACCTGTAGGTTATACAAAAGGTGAAAAATATCCGCTAATACTTTATGTGCATGGCGGTCCTGAAGCACATCACGACCATGGCTGGCTGAGTCGTTACTCTACACCCGGACAGGTAATGGCCGGTAAAGGATATTTAGTTGCGTATATAAACTATCGCGCCAGCACAGGCTATGGTGTTGACTTTGCCATGGAAGGCTTTATGGATCCGGCAGGTAAGGAGTTTGATGACCTGGCTGATGCCATCGACTATCTCATTGCTGAATATGGTGCAGACAAAGATCGAGTTGGTATGGCTGGTGGATCTTATGGGGGATATGCCTCAGCGTGGTTTGCCACCTACTACACTGAAAAAGTAGCACTGCCCTTTAGTTCAGGCACAAAATCGATTTTGGGCTGATTGATTGCAACATGATAATGGGGCTGGATTTCGAGTGCCTGCAGAATTTGCTTTTGTATATCAGATCGCGACAGAAACCTTTTTGCTGCTCCACCGGGCTTACCTATGATCACAGCCTTTGAATCGAATGCTGTATTCCCCGTTTTGTTATTTTTTGTCTGCGACAGGAAGTTGAGTTTATCCAGGACAGACCGGTTTCTGATTTCAAGACTTGATTTTATTCTGGGGGGTATCGGGATAAATGCCCCGCTAAAAATTACAGTTTGCCCTATGGTTTTTGTATAGGGATCGTTAAACCAAACAAAAATGCTTGTTTTCTGATCATTATTCGGCATAAAAACCGTTCGCCTGAATTTTTGTGTGGTACGGATTCCGGTTCGCTGGTAAGGGATTTCAGTAACCTCAATCGTCCGGTGCCTGGATTTTGCATAGTCATGCAGGATTTCAATATCAGATTTTTCTTCCATTTTTTGCTTTTCGTTTCAGTTTGACTATGGTATTGATCTCATAAAAAACCTCAAAGATCAAAAAAAATTGGAACTACTGCAAATTTTGTGGAAGATGGTACAGAAAAAAAACACAGAAAGTCGGCAGTCCACAGTCGGCAGTCCGCAGTGGTTATGCCTTTTAGAAGACCTTTTTAATAAGGACTACGCAGATTTCTTTAGCTACCCATTTTGCCACTATTACTGCCTACTGGGTACTGCTGACTGCCAACTTTTTGAAAACATACACTAATCAGCAAAGAAAATTTTACCCACAAAAATGGTAATAGAACCAAAAAATTATGGTGTTGGGGCTTTTGAACTAACCTTGAAAAAAAACCTTTCAACTACCTTTAGCACTTACAAAAACAGGCAGCTATCCCCGTAGCTTAAAAACCGGAAATCATTCTGCATGGCATAATCGTAAACTTTTTTCCAATCATCGCCCAGCCAGGCGGATATCAGGAGCAGCAGCGTGCTGCGGGGCTGGTGGAAGTTGGTGATCATGCCTTTGATCATTCTAAATGTATAGCCGGGGGCAATCATCAGTTGTGTGAAACCTGAGATTGTTTCAAGATTGTTGCGATTCAGGTACGCCAGAAAATTTTGAATGGCTTTTTCGGCTGGCAGGTTTTCATTTTCGTTTAGATAGGGATCGAACTGTTGGATATGAAAAGCTGCATCAGGATTATTTTCGAGTTTAACACCAAACCAGTAAAGGCTTTCCAGCGTGCGGACAGAGGTTGTACCAACGGCAATAACTTTTCCCTGGTAATCCAGCAATTCCTCCAACAGCGTCCGGCTCACCAAAACCTGCTCGGTGTGCATTTCGTGATTGGCCAGCCCTTCCTGCCCTACCGGTTTAAAAGTTCCTGCGCCCACATGAAGTGTCAGATTCGCAGTTTGGATGTTTTTATTTTTCAGGGAATAAAAAACCCTTTCGGTAAAGTGCAGTCCGGCCGTGGGTGCAGCTACCGAGCCATCGTAGCGGGCATACACAGTCTGGTACGTCTGGCTGTCTCTTTCCACAGCCTCGCGATGCAGATAAGGCGGTAGCGGGATTTTTCCTGCAGCTTCTAAAACCTCTGCGAAAGTGAGTTGCGGGTTCCAGATAAACCTTACCAAAAATCCACCAGTTGTGCGTTCCAGCTTTTCAGCTTTGAGTTTTGCATCGCTGCCAAGCGGTAACTCCAATATTTCGGTTTTCCAGCGGCGGGCATTGCCCACCAGGCATTGCCAGGTGGTATCTCCTTTTTGCTGAAAGGCCAGCTGTATTTCGGGCGTGGGCTCAACAGGCTCAAGGCAAAAAATTTCGATGTGTGCTCCGGTGGGCTTTTTAAAAAAGAGCCTTGCCCGCACAACCTTCGTATTGTTCACCACCAGCAAACTGTCAGCGGGCAGGTAGCCGGAAACATTTTTAAAAATATCCTCGCGGATAAAATGATCGCGATGAACCAATAGTTTTGATTCATCGCGATTTTCCTTGGGGAATTTAGCAATCCGGTGATCGGGCAGATCGTAATCAAAATCGTTGATGTTGATTCCCGAAATATCTTTTTGAAGCGGCATTATTTGAACAGGTCTGATATGTCGATGTCTTTCTCGTACAAATGTAAAACATCATCCATATCCACGATCCTGATCTTATCAATTTTGTTGGAACTTGGCAAATACCAAATCTCCACAAAAAAATCGGAATAGTGGTACAATTTGATGGTGTAGTAAATGTAGATTCTGTGCATGAGTTCATGTCCCTGCGTAAGCACGCGGTGTACCCTTTCGGGTTTGGGCAGCGACATAAACTCATCAATGGTCATCAGCCGTTTCATTTAAATTTATTTGGCAGTTGTAAAAAGGGTTGGCTTAAAAGTAAGCATCACCCAGGCCCAGTATGGAGTGTCCGTGGTGCCTGGCTCAAATCCTTTTAGCTTTTCCAACGCACCGGTTGTAAAATAGTACGAAAATCCGGCCTGCACACTTAATTCTTTGCTGTGTTTGTAAATGTACATGAGGTCGAGTTCCTGCCCCAGGTTTTTATCATCCAAAATTTCTGTTTTCTTTACTTCCTCGCCATTAACCACTGTTGTTTTGGTTGTTTTTACTTTGTTGGCAAGACTAAACAGGTGGAAATATCCACGCACCCTATGCTTATCAGACAACTTCACATCCACATTAGGGTAAATATCCATCAAGCCACCATTTTTGGTTGATTTTTTCATGTAGGAAAAATAATTCATCCAGCCGTAATAGGCAAAGACGGCACCGTACATCTTGTTAAAGGTTTTTACTTTTTCGCCATAATCATCCGCTGTAGCGTCATCACCCGAAATATAATCCAGCCCCACGCCCAGCCTGAAGCTGCCGAATTTGTATCCGGGGTCAACCGTAACCATAAAGGCACTAACATCCTGGCCTGTCTGGGCCTTGCCCAACTGATAGTAGGCGTTGGCTGTAGCATCGAATCCACCTGCGTTGATTCCTGCCCATAATCCCAGGGTACCCATCATGTAAATGGTTCCCGGCTCATTGGTTTTCTGGTATCCGGCCCCTGTACCAATAAAGGATGCCGAAAACTGATCGCTGAATTTTCGTTTCACACGCAGGAAGCTAAAGGTCTTCATCAGGTTGGTATTGTCGAAAAGTCCGCTGGATTGTTCGGGCTTTCCACTGTTGACCATATTGTTGTACGACATACCCACGTTCAAATTCCAGCCATTTTTGTAAAGGTTGAATACGGCGGCGTCGTAAGTAAGCCCGTACTGGTTCCAGTTCCTCCATGAGATAAGCCGTTGATCATCATATTTGAGTTCCTGCCGCCCGATGGTGAGGTTGGCACTGGTGCCAAACCTGATTTTAAACCAGGCCTCATATATGTCCGTTGTGTTGGTAGAACTAAATACGCCAGTACCCAAATAAATATCACCATTACCCCAAACACGCACATCCTGCAGCGAAAAACGCATCTGATATTTTTCGGTATTGTAGTCGAGATTGATCCGGCTTCGCTGGGTGATGTAGTAAAAGGTGTTGGCCGTATCAGAAAAAGGACTGCCTGCCCCATTGTTCATTTCGGCGCGCGGCCTGAGCTGTGCCGAAATACTGAACTGTGCGTCAACATATTGCACACTTAGAATGAAAATGATCAATAATAAAAACGTCTTCTTCATGATTTTAATTTTTACTTATTTGATGTTCCTACCAACAAATGCCTCGATTACCTGTTTAAAATTTAGAATTTGTTATGAAATTAACAATAAGCAGCAAAGCTAAACGCTTAAGCTTGACGCTTCGTATGGCTTCTGCATAGATTACTCCAACTTCTAACTGATTTAGTTCATGTGAAAGAATGATCCTGATCAGGTTAATTTATGATTTTTTATTACTTTTGACGGTTCAAAAATTAACAATCAAAACATGGAATACAACGAAGAGACGTTAACCCGGCAGTCTCCTGTAGATATCCACTGCATGAAAGCACCCAAGGATACCCCCCTGTTCAGAAGGTTAACCGAAGATGAACTCGAAACACTCAATAAAAACCGCATTCAACTATCGTTTAAAAAAGGCGAGATTATCAATAAGCAAGGTGCCTTTGCGTCGAATATCTTCTTTATTCTGAAAGGCATTGCCAAAACCTATATCGAGAAAGGCAATAAAAACCTGATCATTTCCATTCAGCCTGCCGGTAGCCTCATTGGTTTGCCATCAATTTCGGTGGATAACGTTTTCCATTATTCCACTAAAGCCCTGGTTGACACTGACATCAATTCTTATGACATCAACATTATCAAAAACCTGATGCGCCAAAATCCGCTTTTTGCATCAGAGATCAGCGATATCATCAACAACAATATGGTGATGCTTTACGATCGTTTTTTCAGCCTTACCCAAAAACAACTCCACGGTCGCCTCGCCGACATCCTGCTGTGCCTGTCGCATAAGATTTACAAATCACTGGATTTTGAGCTGTGCATGTCACGGAAAGACCTGGCCGAACTTACCGGGATGTCAACCGAGAGTGCCATCCGGATACTCAAAGATTTTAAAGATGATAAGATCATCGACATCACCGGCAAGCGGATGAAGATTCTGGAACTCGAGAAGATGAAACGCATCAGTGCCACAGGCTGATCCCAAACTGAATATTTTGATTACCCGCCACATTCCAAACTTCGTAACCATCCTCAACCTGTTGAGCGGCAGCATTGCCATCGTTTTTGCTTTCGATGGTAACCTGTTACTTTCAGCGTGGTTTATCGCATTTGCAGCCATTTTTGACTTTCTTGACGGCACCCTGGCACGCTTGCTAAATGCCCGTTCAGAAGTTGGCTTACAACTGGATTCGCTGGCCGATGTGATTTCATTTGGCCTGGCCCCGGCGGTGATCATGTTTCAACTGATGCAGGCAAGCAATAATATTCCATTCCTTTATTTCAGTGAAAAAAACCTGGTAGCATTTTTAGCGTTCCTCATCACGGCATTTTCCGCACTCAGGTTGGCAAAATTTAATGTGGACGACAGCCAGCAGGATTCATTTCTGGGTTTGCCCACACCTGCGGATGCGCTGTTTTTTGCATCATTGCCTGTGGTTTTGTTTCAGGCCGAAAAAGATGGCGTAGAAATCATTATTGGATTGCTAAAGAATTTTTGGGTTCTGCTTGTTGCAACAGTGGTATTCTCCGTACTGATGGTTTCAAAAATCCGTTTGTTTTCGCTGAAACTGAAAAGCCTGTCGTTTCAGGGCAACCAGATACGTTACATTTTTGCAGGGATGGGTGTGGTCATGATTTTGGTTCTGAAATTATATGCGCTCCCACTGATAGTTATTTTGTACATTCTGCTGTCGCTGATGAACAACATGGGAAAGAAGTAACCCGGATTTTATGGATTTAGCTTGCTTTATTCGTAGAATACGGAGGACTACCTATTAGCCTTGAATTCCGAAATTTCGGTATCTGAAGCTAAAAGCTAACCCAACTTGATATTTTTTATTGTGGCTTTTAAAATCACAAACTCCAAGAATCATTGCTTTGCTTGTTAATGAGTATCTTCCTGAATTACTGTCACACCTTGCTCATATCAATATCAAAATTGATTTCTTTTTCCATGGTTGAGCAGTGCAACACGCATTGCTCGCAGATGGAAAGTTCACCACGCAGGCGCTTCTTCACCATGTCATCAATCCTGATCTTGAGCGGTTCAATTTTGATATGATGGATCACCTCGGCTGCAAAAGCATACATGAGCAACATGCGTGCATTGTGTTCGCCAATTCCCCTCGAATTGAGATAAAACATGGCGTTTTCGTCCAGCTGCCCTATGGTGGCACCATGGCTGCATTTAACATCGTCGGCATATATTTCGAGGAAGGGTTTGGTATTAACAGTGGCTTTGTCGGTGAGTAAAATGTTTTTATTATTCTGATAAGCATTGGTGTGCTGTGAATCTTTGCGCACCAGAATATGGCCATTGAAAACGGCATGAGCACTGTCGTCAACAATACCTTTAAAAAGCTCGTTGCTGTAGCAATTTGGGTAGGCATGATCCACAAAAACCTGGTTATCCACATGTTGCGATTTGTCCACGAGATAAACCCCCATCACATTGGCTTCGCAATTTTCTCCGTTGAGGGTAACATAATTTTCGTTTCTGATCAATCCGCCATTGAGCGTTATGGCATTGGTAGATAACCTTGCATCACGCTTCAGGTCGAAAAACATAGCGTTGATCAGCGTAGAATTGTCGTTTTTGTTCTGCAACTTGTAGTGATCGACTGATGAATTTTCACCTACAAATATTTCGGTTACCGTGTTGATAAGGCTCTGCTGATGATCCACAGAATCGTCGCATTGCACCAGTTGCAGGCTGCTGTTTTTGCCAACAATAACGAGGTTATGGTTTTGGATAAAGATATTTTCGTCGTGATGGATGATGTTCACCATCTGAAGCGGCATCTTTACCTGCACATTATCAGGTACGTATATAAAAACACCATCTTCCGAAAAGGCATTGTTAAGGGCTACAAACCCGCTTTTGTTGTCGTCGGCAATTTTTCCGTAGTGTGCGTCAATTAAATTGCGATACTTTTGTTTAGCGAGGGCGAGACTCCCCACCACCACACCCTGGTCATCAGCTTTGATCCCTCCGTTTTTGGAAATAAACCAACCGTTTAACTGAGAGATCATATCTGTTTCAAGGTGCGGAATATCGCATTGAAAGATTTTATCCAGGTCAACCTGATCGTTGAAAGTGGGATCGAGGTAATAATTGTAATCCGCCTTAAGCGATTTCGATATATCGGTATTGCGCCAATTTTCGGATTTTTTTCCGGGAAATCCCTGCCTGCGAAAATTTTCTATAGCAGCTTTTCTGCGTTTGATCAATGCGGGAGAATCATGTCTGAAAATCGTCTCCTGGTTTTCCTCAAAAATGTTGATCATCTTTTGATCAAGCGGTATGTTTTCTGTTTTAATTTCCATAATTTTTAAGCTTCTGCTTTTAACCAGTCGTATCCTTTGGCTTCGAGTTCGAGGGCCAGTTCTTTTTTACCTGATTTTACAATGCGGCCATCGAACAATACATGCACAAAATCGGGAATAATATAATCGAGCAGGCGCTGGTAGTGGGTGATGACAACGGTTGCATTGTCAGGAGTTTTCAGGGTGTTTACACCATTGGCAACCACTTTCAGTGCATCGATGTCGAGCCCGGAATCGGTTTCATCCAAAATGGCCAGTTCAGGTTTAATCATTGCCATCTGAAAAATTTCGTTCTTTTTCTTTTCGCCTCCCGAAAAACCTTCGTTCACCGAGCGGTTAGTTAGTTTCGAATGAATGCCAACCAGGTTTTTGGCATCTTCCATTTGTTTAAGAAAGTCGGCGGCTGAAATTTGCTCAAGGCCTTTGTATTGCCTGATCTCGTTCATGGCTGTCCGCAGGAAGTTGGTGATGCTCACCCCGGGAATTTCAACCGGATACTGGAACCCGAGAAAAATCCCTTCGCGGGCACGGTCTTCAACCGACATTTGGGAGATGTCTTTTCCTTTATAAAAAATTTCCCCTTCGGTCAGATCAAAAATCCCTTCTCTACCGGCAATCACTGCCGCCAGTGTGGATTTCCCTGTTCCGTTGGGACCCATAATTGCATGTACTTCACCGGGATTTACATCCAGATTTAACCCTCTGATGATCTCTTTACCTTCAATACTTACATGCAAATTTTTTATTGATAACATGATTGTGTTCGTTTTTTGTTAATCGTTAATCGTTAATCGTTAATCGTTAATCGTTAATCGTTAATCGTTAATCGTTATTCGTTATTCGTTATTTGTTAATCGTTAATCGTTAATCGTTAATCGTTAATCGTTATTTGTCTGGCTGTGGTGAGACGAGTTGCCACTGGCTTTTCTCTACTACCCCACACTACCTTCGAGGCTGATGGTGAGTAGTTTTTGGGCTTCCACGGCAAACTCCATGGGCAGCTTTTTGAGCACCTCTTTAGCATATCCGTTAACGATAAGCCCGATTGCATTTTCTTCGCTGATTCCGCGCTGAAGACAATAAAACAACTGGTCTTCCGAAATTTTTGAAGTTGTAGCCTCGTGCTCCACAATGGATGATTTGTTCTCATTGTGAATGTACGGATATGTGTGCGCACCGCATTTATCACCCAGTAGCAAAGAATCGCATTGGGAAAAGTTTCGCGAGTTTTCAGCCCTTCTGGCCATCCTCACCAGTCCGCGGTAACTATTGTTGCTGTATCCGGCAGAGATACCTTTGGAGATGATCGTGCTTTTGGTATTCTTACCGAGATGGATCATTTTTGAGCCGGTGTCGGCCTGTTGGTAATTGTTGGTCACAGCTACTGAATAAAATTCACCAACGGAATTATCACCCATCAAAATGCAGCTTGGGTATTTCCAGGTAATGGCCGATCCGGTTTCCACCTGTGTCCATGAAATTTTTGAATTTGCACCGCGGCACATACCCCGCTTGGTAACGAAATTATAAACACCACCCTGGCCTTTGGCATTTCCGGGATACCAGTTTTGTAC
>CAYNDN010000092.1:0-5767 GCA_964395075.1 uncultured Lentimicrobiaceae bacterium
GGTCATATTGCTGTTCCAGATAACGCAGTTTTATCGACAAAAGGGCGCCAACTATGGCACTTACCAGCTTTTGTTCTTCATCCTTTACATTGATCTTGATTTTTTCCCATTTGCTCAGGTCGTAATGCCTGGAAAGCATTTCGATTGCAAAATCAGCAATCTCTTTATCGGGGTGTAAAGTATAAAACCTGGAATCCGGAACAATCCCCTGTTCCAGCTTATCGGCAGTTATATTCAGAAATTTTTGGTATAAAGGATTTTGGCAACTTATATTATCCCGCTGAAGGTCATCCACAATATATTTCGCCACAGAATATTCCCAGATTTCTTCATGTTTTTCATCGATCTTAACAGGGAAATCTATCATGTGATCTGAGAATTTTAGCAGTAACCTGATCAGGTCTTTTTCCTGGTGTTCGCTGGAGAGGAAATCAACCTGCTTTTGTTGTGGTTGTGTAATGCCAGGTAAAGGTATGGAGATATCTGTATCCTGTTTTTCCTGCTGATCTTTGGCTTCCTTAACTTTTTTGTCATACTTCTTTCGGCGGATGCGGTTCAACTCATTCATCAATGTTTCTTCATTGATTTTGAGCAGCGAGGCGCATTCTTTGATGTAATAGGTTTGAAGTATCCTGTCGGGGATGATGGAAATGGTGGTTACGATTTCACGCGTAAGGTTGGCCATTTTCATGGGGTCGCCTTGTGCTTCGTCCAGCAGCAGGCCGGCCTTGAAAAAGATGAAGTTTTTGGCGTTGCTTTTCAGGAATTCTTCAACTTCGGAGGAGCGGTGTGAACGGGCGAACGAGTCCGGGTCTTCGCCGTCAGGGAAGAGTACGATCTTCACATCCATGGCTTCCTCCAGGATCATATCAATCCCACGGAAGGCAGCTTTAATTCCGGCAGCATCGCCATCATAAAGGATAGTTATGTTTTTGGTGTACCGCTTGATCAGCCGGATTTGCTCAGTAGTGAGGGCTGTTCCTGAAGAGGCTACCACATTTTCGAAACCCGCCTGGTGCAAAGAAACCACATCAGTGTAACCTTCAACCAGAAAGCAGTTATCGTGTTGGGATATGGAATTCTTGGCCAGGTTAATGCCATAAAGCACTTTGCTTTTATGATAAATGGCCGATTCGGGTGAGTTGACGTATTTGGGGACTTTCTTGTCGGATGATAACGTCCGGCCACCAAAAGCCAGCACCCGGCCCATGTGATTGTAAATGGGGAACATCACCCGCCCGCGAAAACCATCGTATGGCCCGGAATGCCCTTCTTTGGATAACCCGGTTTGCTTAAGATATTCAAGGCTGTAGCCATTTCTCAAAGCATAATCTGTAAAAGCAGCATTGCCATCGATGGCATACCCGAGCCCGAATTTTTTGATGGTCTCTTCCCGGAATCCCCTTTCTTTAAAATAACTAAGGCCAATTGCCTTGCCCTGATCGGTATTAAAAAGGTTATGTGAAAAATGCTTTGCCGCGAAATCGGTGAGGTTCATCAGGCTCTCTTCCTCTTTTTCAGCCTCAACCTGTTCGGGTGTTTTTTCCTTTTCCTGTACCTCGATGTTGTACTTTTTGGCCAGGTATTTCAGGGCTTCGGGGTAGGAGAGCTTTTCGTGTTCCATCAGAAAGTTGACCGAATCACCACCCTTGCTGCACCCGAAACATTTAAAAATGCCCAGTCTTGGGGTTACGGTAAAAGAAGGTGTTTTTTCGTTGTGAAACGGGCAAAGCCCCAGGTAACGGCTTCCCCGTTTTTTTAACGTCACAAATTCCCCCACCACTTCTTCAATGCGGGCAGTGTCAAGAATTTCCTGTATGGTATTTTTATCGATCAATGCGATGCAGTTTGAATCAGACAAAAGTAGGAAAATATAAGGGATGACATCGGTTGAGTAGCAGTTTGAAATACCGATGTCATCCCTTGAAGCAACTGGTTTGGCATTGCCTGTTTCCAAATTAGGGATGACATCGGTTAAGTAGCAGGCTGAAAAATTATCTGCTTTTTTTAATTTACTTATTCTAAATAACCAATGCCTGATATTGTTGAAGGTTTTTGAATACCACTATTGATAGGTGATTCAGGGAGGCACAGGTTTTATCAGTTTTTAAGTTGTTAATTTTCGTTAATAACTTTATTACATTTGCTGCTTTAACCCAAATCAAATAACAAATTTTAAAACTTTTAAAATGAAAAAACTCTATCTTACTACCTTACTTGCATTTTTTGCTTTGGCAATTTTTGCACAACTTCCCGAAACTTTCGACCTCCGGGATTACAACGGAAACAACTACGTTACTTCGGTTAAAAGCCAACAAGGCGGAACCTGCTGGACTCATGGTGCTTTTGCTGCTATGGAGGGCAACCTGCTGATGACCGGCGCATGGGCCGCTGCCGGTGAAACCGGTGAACCTGATCTTGCTGAGTATCACTTAGACTGGTGGAATGGGTTCAACCAGCACTACAACGAAGACATCGACCCGCCGTCAGGTAGTGGCCTTGAAGTGCATATGGGAGGTGACTATCGTGTTACCTCGGCTTACCTGTCAAGAAATGAAGGCGCTGTCCGGGATATCGACGGACAATCATACAACAGCCCACCACAGCGCTACAGTGACGATTACCACTACTACTATCCCCGACATATTGAGTGGTACACCATGGACGAAAACCTCAACGGCATCGACCTGATCAAAGAAAAGATCATGGAATACGGCGTACTCGGAACATGCATGTGCTACGATGGATCTTTCATTTCAAACTACATTCATTATCAGCCGCCTTCAAGCAGTCTGGATCCAAACCATGCCGTAGCAATTATTGGCTGGGACGACAACAAAAACACGCAGGCTCCAGAGCCAGGCGCATGGCTCGTGAAGAATTCATGGGGCGACTGGTGGGGCAACGACGGCTACTTCTGGATTTCATATTATGACAAGCATGCCTGCCGCGAGCCTGAAATGGGGGCAATCTCTTTCCAGGATGTGGAACCGCTCCAATACGAAAATACTTATTATCACGACTATCACGGATGGCGCGATACCAAAGAAGATATCACCGAAGCATTTAATGCTTTTACTGCAGATGGCGCAGAAACCCTGAAAGCTGTAAGCTTTTTCACCGCCGTTCATGATGTGGATTATACCATCGAAATTTATAACGACTTTTCAGGTGGAGAACTTCAAAATATGATGACTTCACAATCCGGTACCATCAACTACTCAGGGTTCCACACCATAGATTTAAGTAGTCCGGTAAACCTTGACGAAGGTGATGATTTTTATATTTATGTAAACCTTTCTGATGGAGGCCATCCCTATGATCGCACTTCCGAAGTGCCTGTACTGCTTGGCGCTGATTACCGTGTCTTGGTAGAATCATCAGCAAGTGAGGGCGAAAGCTTTTACAAGGAAAATGGCAAGTGGCTCGATTTTTATGAATACGATGATCCCTCAGGATATCAGAACACAGGAAACTTCTGCATCAAGGGTTTGAGCGTTGATGGTCAATTAACGATTCCGAGCTCGTATGATTTAAGAGATGTAAACGGCGTAAATTATGTCACCACGGTTAAAAGTCAGCAGGGTGGAACTTGCTGGACGCATGGTTCATGGGCATCTATGGAAGGAAATATGCTGATGACCGGAACCTGGGCTGCTGCCGGTGAGGTTGGCGAACCTGCATTGGCTGAATACCACTTAGACTGGTGGAATGGATTTAACGATCACAACAACGATGATTTGGATCCGCCATCTGGAAGTGGCCTGGAGGTTCATCAGGGTGGCGATTACCGGGTAACCACTGCTTATCTTTCAAGAGGCGAAGGTTCCACGCGCGAAATTGATGGGAACACCTATGATAATCCACCTGCCAGGATGGATGATTCTTATCATAAATATTATGCGCATGATGTGGAATGGTACAACGTAGGCGAAGACCTGAGCAACCTCGATGAGGTGAAAATGAAAGTGATGGAATATGGTGTGATGGCTACCTGCATGTGCTATAGCAGTTCATACATTTCAAATTACATACATTATCAGCCACCTTCAAGTTCTGATCTGCCAAACCACTCCATCGCCATTGTGGGCTGGGATGATGAAAAAGAAACCCAGGCTCCTGAAGACGGAGCATGGCTTTGCAAAAACAGTTGGGGAGCAAGCTGGGGCCTTGATGGTTATTTCTGGATTTCGTACCACGACAAGTGGGCAGGAAAAGAGCCGCAAATGGGAGCCATCTCATTCATCGATGTGGATTTGATGCCTTACACTAAAGTTTATTACCACGATTATCACGGCTGGCGCGATCAACTGGAAATTGCAGACGAAGCCTTCAATGCATTTGTGGCTGAATCCAATGATGTAATTTCTGCAGTGAACTTCTTTACAGCTGCAGATGATGTGACCTTTAATGTGGTTATTTATGACGACTTTGTTGATGGTGAATTGCAAAATGTTCTGGCTGAAGAAACCGGTTTTTATGCCCACCAGGGGCTACATACTGTAGATTTAACCACTCCGGTATCTATCGAAACGGGTGAAGATTTTTATATTTACCTGAGCCTGTCTGACGGTGGTCAACCTTATGATCGCACCTCTGATGTTCCCGTGCTCCTGGGTGGAGGCTCAAAAACCATTGTGGAATCAGCTGCCAGCGAAGGCGAAAGCTACTACAAAATGGGAGGCGATTGGATTGATT
Source organism: uncultured Lentimicrobiaceae bacterium (assembly GCA_964395075.1). Classification (GTDB taxonomy): domain Bacteria; phylum Bacteroidota; class Bacteroidia; order Bacteroidales; family 4484-276; genus SABY01. Next base: position 4,699 of record CAYNDN010000092.1, read on the forward strand.
TTTATGATTACGACGATCCATCAGGATTCCAGAATACCGGCAATTTCTGTATCAAGGCACTGGCGCAAACCGCTTATGATATGAAGATGGGTGATGTTCAGATTTTTGATCCTGAGGGAAATAACAATGGCCGCCTTGATGCGGGTGAAACTGCAGATGTTGAAGTTACCATAACGAATAACGGATTGTTTGAGGTTACCGATATTACCTGTGAATTCATCTGTACAGATCCATACCTGATGATAAATGAAGTTAACTTCGATTTCGGAACACTGGCTCCGGGTGAAGAGGCAACAGGAACCATGAATATTACTGTGGATGCACAAACTCCAATGGGCTATATCATTTATGGGTCGATGGATGTTGCATGTATGTCAAACGGAAATTCTTTTACCTATGAATATGACATGAACATGGCTGTTGGCATTTTGGAAGAAGGCTTCGAGAGCGGAGATTTTGCCGCTTACGATTGGATCACGTACGGTGACAATGAATGGGAAATTACAACCAGCGAAGTATATTCAGGTACCTATGCTGCTCAATCCGGACAGATTGGTGACCAATCGGAAAGCGTGCTGGAAATTGAGATGAATGTTTTGGCCGATGGTGAAATTTCATTCTACTACAAGGTTTCATCCGAAGCTACATATGATTTCCTCGAATTTTATATCGATGGCAGCCTTAAAGGCTCATGGTCTGGCGAAGCAGGCTGGGAGCAGGCCGTTTACGAGGTTGAGGCTGGTGAGCATACTTTCAAGTGGGTTTACGACAAAGATTACTCCGTAAACAACGGGGATGATTGTGGGTGGATAGATCAGATCCTATTCCCGCCTGTGGACGTGGCAACCAATTTACCCGCAATTGTTGAGTCGACAAAAATTGCGGTTTATCCAAATCCTGCAAAAGATGTATTGTTCATCGCAGGGCTTGAAGAAGCTGCCAATGTGGAAATCCTTAACATGAACGGACAGATCATAAAATCCATTGAAAAATTCAGCGGTCAGCAGATTTCGATTACCGGAATCCCGGAAGGAATTTATTTTATCCGCATTCAAAATCAGGAAATCAA